>JBFIDC010000006.1:0-26179 GCA_041581495.1 Nocardioides sp.
GACGTTGAGGCGGTCCAGGTCGATGCCGAGGTCCTGGTAGGACGGGACGACCTGCGCGGCGAACGCCTCGTTGATCTCGACCAGGTCGATGTCACCGATGCTCATGCCGGCGTTCGCGAGGGCACGCTTGGACGCTTCGACAGGGCCCAGACCCATGATCTCGGGGGACAGGCCGCTGACACCGGTCGAGACGATCCGGGCGAGCGGCGTGAGGCCGAGTTCGGCAGCCTTGGTGTCCGACATGATGATCACGGCCGCCGCGCCGTCGTTGAGCGCGCAGCAGTTGCCGGCCGTCACCACACCGTCGGGACGGAAGACCGGCTTGAGGTCCTTGATGCCGTCGTAGGTGACGCCGGCGCGCGGGCCGTCGTCGGTGGACACGACGCCGCTGGGGGTCGTGACGGGGGTGATCTCGCGGGCCCAGAAGCCGTTGGCGATCGCCTGCTCGGCCAGGTTCTGCGAGCGCACACCGAACTCATCGAGTTCCTGACGGCTCAAGCCGCGCAGCTTGGCGACGTTCTCGGCGGTCTGGCCCATCGCGATGTAGACGTCGGGAAGCAGGCCGTCCTCGCGGGGGTCGTGCCAACCCTGGCCGCCCTCGGCGGTCTTCTCGGTGCGCGCCTTGGCCTCGTCGAAGACGTGGTTGTGCGTGTCTGGCCAGTGGTCGGAGGTGCCCTTGGCGAACCGGGACACCGTTTCGACGCCGGCGGAGATGAAGGCGTCGCCCTCGCCGGCCTTGATGGCGTGGAACGCCATCCGGGTGGTCTGAACCGAGGACGCGCAGTAGCGGGTCGTGGTGGCACCCGGCACGTTGTCCATGCCGTTGAGAACGTTCACGACGCGGGCCATGTTGTTGCCGGACTCACCACCGGGCAGACCACAGCCGAGGTAGTGGTCATCGATCGTGTTGGGGTCCAAGGCCGGGATCTTGTCGAGAGCGGTCTTGATGATGAACGCGGCGAGGTCGTCGGGACGCATCTCCGTGAGCGACCCCTTGTTGGCACGGCCAATCGGCGTACGCGCTGCGGAAACGATCACTGCCTCGGGCATGGGGAACTCCTGGTATCGATGAATGGTGGGCCCTGGAATGGGCACCCGGTCAGACTAGATCAGGTTCGCCAGTCATGATCGTGGTGTGCGCCATACGTATGAGTGCCCCATGCGATGGGCCGACCTCGACCTGCTGGGGCACGTCAACAACGTCACCTACGTCGACTACCTCCAAGAGGCACGCGTCGACATGCTGCGCCTGCACGGATCGCGTCCCCACAGCCACGGGACCCCTGAGGATCTGGCGGAGGGGGTGGTCGTGGTCCGGCACGAGGTGACCTACCTGCGTCCGCTCCTGTTCACCTTCGAGCCCGTGATGATCGAGTGCTGGGTCACCGACATCAAGGCGGCGTCGTTCACCTTGGCCTACGAGATCTTCCGGGACTCGACCAGTTCGCCGGGGGAGCGGGTGGTCTTTGCTCGCGCCACGACGGTCCTGACGCCCTATGTCTTCAGCACCGAGCGGCCCCGCCGGATCACCGCCTATGAGCGGAGCCGTCTCGAGAACTTCCTCGAACCCGCTGAACGCACCCGGGTGCCCCGGCCCGAACCGGTGCCGCGAACCCGCGCCGGCCACACGCCGGTCCATGTCCGCTTCAGCGACGTCGACGTCTATGGACACGTCAACAACGTGAAGTACTTCGAGTACGTCCAGGAGGCGCGGCTGCTCTATCTCAGCCAGCACCTGTGGCGCGAGGTGCCGGCCAGCCTGGGCGCGGCCAACTTCGTGATTGCCCAGACCGATGTGGACTACAAGCGGCCGATTCTGTTTCGGGCTGAGCCGTATGACTGCTGGACGCAGGTGGCGCGGATCGGGAGGCGTTCGCTGACGCTGGAATCCGAGATCTGCGACCAGGACAGCCTGTTGGCGCGCGCGGTGGTCACCATCGTCTTCGTCGACCCCGAGACAGGGCGTTCGACCGAGCCGCCCGAGGCTCACCTGTTGGCGATGAGGGCGGCGTTGGAGAGCGCTGAAACCTCCGACTAGTTGGCCGGCTCGTCCAGTGAATTGACCATGAACTGGGCCGCGTGGGTCACATACTCCCAGAACTGAGTGTCCTGTTCGGGGGTGAGCGGCGCCTCGTCGAGGGCGGCGCGGAAGTGCACCAACCAGCGTTCGGCGGCTGCTGGGGTGACCGCGAACGGAGCGTGGCGCATCCGCAGGCGCGGGTGACCGCGGGTGTCGGAGTAGGTCGTCGGCCCGCCCCAGTACTGCATCAGGAACAACCGGAACCGCTCCTCAGCCGGGCCAAGGTCCTCTTCGGGATAGAGCGGACGCAACGCTGGGTCGGTCGCCACCCCCGCATAGAACCTTGCGACGATGCCGTGGATGGTCGCCTCGCCGCCGATCTCGTCGTAGAAGCTCACCTGTCCATTGTGCCGAGGGCGTTGTGAGCCCGCCCGGCGGGCGTGCCAGACTCGCGAACATGGCAACCACACGCACCGCGAGCACCCACTGGGAAGGCACCCTCTTCGAGGGCGCCGGCAAGGTCACTCTCGAGTCCTCCGGGATCGGCAGCTACGACGTTTCGTGGCCCGCCCGCGCCGAGGAGCCCAACGGGAAGACCAGCCCCGAGGAACTGATCGCCGCCGCACACTCGGCCTGCTTCTCGATGGCGTTCTCCAACGGCCTGGCCAAGGCTGGTACACCGGCGACGAGCCTGGACACCAGCGCCGAGGTCGACTTCGTGCCCGGCACGGGGATCACCCAGATCCGGCTGCGCGTGCGCGGCACCGTCGAGGGCATCAGCAGCGAGGACTTCGTGGCCGCCGCCGAGGCCGCCAAGGTGGGCTGCCCGGTCAGCCAGGCCCTCGCTGCCGTCGAGATCACTCTCGACGCGGCGCTCGCCTGAGCCCGAACACCCTAGTTCGGCTCTTCTGCGTTTCCGCCGGTCTCGGTTGACGGCGTCTCCGGCTCTTCGCGTAGCCACACGACGCGCTGGGCGAACGGGATCTCGATCCCCTCGGTGTCGAACCGCGCCTTGATCCGGGCTCGGAGTTCTCGAGCGACCTGCCACTGTTCCAGCGGCGCGGTCTTGATCAGCACGCGCAAGGTGACGGCGTCCGCGGCGAGTTCCTCCACGCCGGTGACCTCGGGCTCCTCGATGATGATGCCGCGGTAGTCCTCGTCCTCCCACATGTCGTGCGCGATCTCGCGGAGCACTCGTTGGGCATGGTTCAGGTCCTGGCCATAGGCCACGCCGACGTCGACAAGTGCCCGCGACCAGTTCTGGCTCTTGTTGCCCACGCGGAGGATCTCGCCGTTGGGGACGTACCAGACGGTGCCGTCCAGGGACCTCAGCCGGGTGACCCGCAGAGTCAGGGCCTCGACGACGCCGGTGGCCTCGCCCACGTCGATGACATCGCCGACGCCGAACTGGTCCTCGATGATCATGAACGTTCCGCTCAGGAAGTCCCGGACCATCGATTGAGCGCCGAAGCCGAGCGCGATCCCGATGATCCCCGCGCTGGCGATGATGGGTGCGATGTCGACGCCGATCTCGCTGAGCATCATCGTGGCGATGATCGCGGCCACGACTCCGGTGATGCCGCTCTTGAAGACCGAGCCCAAGGTCTCGGCGCGCTGGGTACGGCGGGCCGAGGCCATGTTGAGGTCCATCGTCGACCAGTCGAGCTTGGCCTTGCGCCGGAGACCGAAGCGCCCGGCGCGGGCGGCACGGGCGTCGCGGTCGGCCTTGGTGTTGATCCCGCCCTCGGCGGCGCGGCGTACCAGTCGGTCCACGACACGGTGCAACAGCCAGCGCACCGCCACACCCAGCAGGAGCAGACCCATCAGCGCCAGGGGTTTGCCGACGAGGAGATCGGCAGCGTTGGCGGCCCGCTGGCTGTCGGTCCAGTCGAAGACCTGCTGGCAGATTTCCTCGTCGTCGGCACATTTCTGACTCAGGTCGAAGACGAACATGGACCCAGTATTGCCACGGGTTCCGACCCGGAACCAAAGGGCCGATAGGCTCGACCCGTGTTCGCCAACCTGATTGCCCTCGACGTCCCTGTTGGCTGGAGCAACCCCGAAGACGTTGACATGGTGCAGGCCGTGCTCGTCTTGGGCGGGATCCCGCTGCTGTTGTTCCTCGGTATCTCCCTCTTGGTCTATGTGCCGTCGCTGGTGCGCGGCGAATCGATCAAGCCCGGCGCGCCTGCGCTGGAGAGCCAGTGGCTGGGCGGTCCCCGAGGTGGCGCCGCCGAACTCACCGGTTCCGAGGCGGCCGCAGACGACACGGGAGGCGCCAGTGGTCGGTGGTGACCCTTTGCGCAACTCTGGACGGATCGAGCTCGATGAGATCATCCGCAGGGCCGAGCAGCTCTCGCGCGTCGAGTTCTCGGTCTTCGTAGGTCCAGCTGAGGGTGACCCCCGCTCGTTCGCGGGCTCGTTGCACGCCTCCTTGCTCGCGCCGGCGCGCAGCATCCTGATCATGGTCGACCCGGCCGATCGTGCGCTAGAGGTCGTGACCGGGAGCCACGTCCGGCGCACGCTCAGCGATCACCAGGTCGAGTTGGCGGTCGCCGCGATGCAATCCGAGTTCGCCTCCGGTGACCTGGTCGGGGGTTTGAGACGCGGGATCTGCATGCTCGCCGAGCACGCCCGAGCGCCTCAGACGCTGCACGCCGGCAAGGAGTAACTCCGTGACCACCATCATCGGGATCATCGCCGCGGTCGTCGTCGTTCTCATCGGGTTCGCCGTGGTCGCCTTCTATCGCTCGCTGGCCGAGGAGCGGGCCCGCTCTGCCGAGCGAGAGGCCGCCCGCCTTCGCGAGGTCCTCGATGAGGTCAAGGACATCGCCTGGACCAACCGTGAGATCGCACCCGATCTCGCGACGATCATCATCGACACGATCCGCACGCAGGAGCAGAGCGACAAGCGTCGCCAGTTGCCCTAGCTCGGATTCCCCGGATTCCCCGGATTCCCCGGCTGACCGGGGAAACTGGCACTTGTCAGGGGTTGCAGCACCCGACAAGCAGCAGAATCGCCCAACAAGGACACGCGAGTGCGCTGGGCAGCAGTTCAGGCGGCGGTCGGCGAGCGAAACAGTTTGCTCTTGATCCGTAGTGCCGTGTGTTCTGGCTGGTACAGGTCGGCCCAGACAAGGCGAGGGCACGTCCACCCGGTTAGCTCGGAGATCAGCTCCTCGCGACGCTTCTCGCGCAGCACTGCGTCGGTCACCGTTTCACCTGCGCGCAGGTGGCGCTGGTACTTGACCCTTCCGTCGAACTCGAGGAACACGCCGTACTCGGGCCACGCGAAGTCGGTCCTGGCTACGACGGTTCCCGAGCGATCGCGGATCTCGAACTGCCTAAGCGGCGCGGGGAGGGATTGCTTCCAGCAAAGGAAGTCGGTTCGAAACTCGCCGACTGACTCGCACTCGCCGTGGGCAAGCCGAAGAAGGATTTCGGTGTTCAGACTGTGTGGCCATTCCCGCATCGCGGCATAGCGATCGACCAACGCCTCGATGGTGGTGTCGCCGCGGTGCAGGAGTTCGCCGACGTAGCAGAAGCTCTGTTCCATTCCGAGAACGGTTGGGAGTTCGAGTCCAAGACGAGTCGCCGTGACCACGGGCACCCCATGTCTCACGGTCGTATCCGTATCGAGCAGTACGCCGCGGTGCTGACGTACACCGGCCTCGGCGCGACCCGCTCGCCCGTCGCGCCGGGTGACATCGACCTCTCCCCACTGGTGGTCATAGGTGGAGAGGTCCCATAACTGGGCCCCGGTTCTGTGTGAGATCACCATCTCTGCGTTGGCCTGTTTCAGGACTGCCCGGGCGCGGATCTCGTGCCGGCCACCTTCGTCGCACCTCGACCAGGCCTCGGCGTCGACGTAGGCACCCTGACGTGCGCGTACCCATGTCCCCTGGGCCACCAGACGTCGGAGGGCCTGGTCGGTCCAGCCCTGAGCCAGCAGTTCCCTGCGGAGCATCACGGGTGTGAAGCGTGGGTCGTTGGGTTCGCGCAGCGGCTGCCTCATGGCTACGACAGTGGCCGGAGACGCAGCAACCCGGGCGGTCGCCCGCGTGGCTTGTGGATGACTCGCGGGGACGTTGGATGTGGAGAACCTGCGTTGTGCCGCAGCACGCTCGGTCTAACTCGAACATGTCAGGGTGTCCTGGTGCTTGTCAGGTGACGTAACGCCTGACAAGCACCAGTTTCCCCGGCTGACCGGGGAAACCGAACCGGTCGGCCCTAGCCCGCGTCCTTGGCCTGCGCCCGCAGGGCGCGGGCGATGTCGTCGCGGTTCTCGCGGACGTAGCGCTTGGCGGCGGGGTTGGCCGGTGAGGACTCCAGCCACTGGTCGACTCGGTCGAGCAGCGACTGGCTGGCCAGGAACTTTGGGAAGATGAACTCGAGCGCGGTGGATGCGCGCTGGGTCCCCTTCTCCTCCCACATGGTGTCGGCGGCCTCGAGGTACTTCTCGACGTACGGCGCCAAGACGTCGTCCTGGCCGTAGGCGTTGAAGGCGATCACGATGCTGCGCTGGGTCTCGTTGGGGATGTCGTCGCGGACCATGGCGTCCTCCCACGCCTGGGCCTTCGCCTCGGCGGTGGGCTGCTGGGCACGCGCGGAGGCCGCGCGCTCCTTGCCCGAGATGGTGTTGTCGCGGCTGAGTTCCTCATCGATGCGCGCATCGTCGGCACGACCGTTGCGGGCCAGCGCCGCGAGCAGCGTCCACCGCAGGTCGGTGTCGACGGCGAGCCCATCGATGTCCAGGGAGCCGTCGAGCAACCCGGCCAGGTCCTCGAGAGCCTGGTCGGAGTGCGCCGCCCCGGCATAGGCCCGCACGAACGACAACTGGTGATCGCTGCCGGGCTCGGCGCTCATCAGCAGTTGCCGCAGTCCCGACTCCCACCGCGCCCGAGTGGCCTCGCGGTTGGCCGGTGCCGAATACAGGTTGGCGGCCATGGCGGCGTACCCGGGGATCCGGCTCACCCCGAAGGCGTCGGTCTCCGAGGCGATGCCCGAGAGCACCAGGGTCACGAAGTCGTTGGCCGACATCTCGGCGTCGCGGGTCATGTCCCACGCCGCGCCCCAGCACAGGGCTCGGGCCAGCGAGTCGTCGATCGTCTCGATGCTGGTCATCGCCGTGTGCAGCGAACGCTCGTCGAGCCGGATCTTGGCGTAGGCCAGGTCGCCCTCGTTGAGCAGCAGCAGGTCCGGCTGCTTCTGGCCGACGAGGTCGGCCACCGGCGTGGAGGCGCCTTCGATGTCGGTCTCCACCGACGTACGACGCACGAGGCGACCCTCGACCCGGTCGTAGAGCCCGATGCCGAGCCGGTGCCGGCGCAGGGTGGGGTAGTCGGGGTGCGCGGTCTGCGCCACCGAGAACGAGGCGTAGTTGCCCTCGTCGTCCAGTTCGAACTCCGCGGCCAGAGTGTTGACCCCTGAGGTCTGCAGCCACTCCTGAGCCCACGACTCGAGTTCGCGACCGCTCGACTTCTCCAGGGCCATCAGCAGGTCCTTGAACTCGGAGTTGCCGAAGGCGAAGTCGTGGAAGTAGCCCTTGATGCCCTCGAGGAAGTTCTCGAGGCCGACCCACGCCACCAGTTGCTTGAGCACCGAGGCGCCCTTGGCGTAGGTGATCCCGTCGAAGTTCACCTCGACGGCCTGGAGATCGTGGTTGTCCGCCGCGATGGGGTGCGTCGAGGGCAGTTGGTCCTGGCGGTAGGCCCAGTTCTTGCGGGCGTTGGTGAACCCCGTCCACGACTCGGTGAACTCGGTGGCCTCCACGGCGGCGTGGTAGCAGGCCCACTCGGCGAACGACTCGTTGAGCCACAGGTCGTCCCACCACTTCATGGTCACCAGGTCGCCGAACCACATGTGCGCCATCTCGTGGAGGATCACCGAGGTGCGGAACTCATAGAACGAGGCGTCCTGACGGCTCCGCGGCAGGTACTCGTCGCGGAAGGTGACACAGCCGGCGTTCTCCATCGCGCCCATGTTGTATTCGGGCACGAAGAGTTGGTCGTACTTGCCGAACGGGTACGGGTAGCCGAAGGCCTCCTCGAAGTACTCGAAGCCCTGCTTGGTGACCGTGATGATCTCCTCGGCGTCGAGGTGCTCGACCAGCGACTGCCGGCAATACAGGCCCAGCGGGATGTTCTGGGTCTTGCCCTCGTAGGTGTACTGCACCTCGTGGTACTCGCCGGCCACCAGGGCGGTGATGTAGGTCGACATCGGCAGAGTCGGTTCGAACCGCCACACAGCCGCGTCGCCCCGGTCATCGCCGGGCACAGGCTCGGGCTGGGGGCTGGCGGCGTTCGAGACGACCTTCCAGTGCTTGGGGGCGGTCACCGTGAACTGGTAGGGCGCCTTGAGGTCTGGCTGCTCGAAGGTGGTGTAGACGCGGCGGGCGTCGGGAACCTCGAACTGGGAGTAGAGGTAGACCCGGTCATCGGCCGGATCGACGAACCGGTGCAGACCCTCGCCGGTGCGCGAGTAGGTGCAGTCGGCGCGGACGACCAACGTGTTGGTCTCGGCCAGCCCACTCAGGGCGATTCGGCCGTCGGCGTAGGCGTCGAGGTCGACCGACTCGCCGTTCAGCGTGATCTCGTGGACCTTCGCGCCCACCAGATCGGCGAAGGTCTCCGCGCCGGGCTGGGTGCAGGCGAACTCGATGGTGGTGGTTGAACCGAAGTGACCGTTCTGCGGATCTGCAGCGGCCGTGAGGTCCAACTCGATGGAGTAGGACGTGACGTTCAGGAGCGAGGCACGGATCGCGGCCTCTTCCCGGGTGAGGTTTGTTCCAGGCATGGCGACATCCTGCCACTGGGGGAATCAATGCCGGTGTTGGCCAGTTGACCAGATATGACAGACGTCGACTTCTGGTTCGATCCGCGCTGCCCCTTCGCTTGGGTCACCTCCCAGACCCTGCTGGAGGTGGAGAAGGTGCGTGATGTCTCGATCACCTGGCACGTCATGAGCATGGCCCACCTCAACAAGGACAACGAGGCCCTTCGCGAGAAACTCAAGGACGCCTGGCAGCCGGTGCGTGTCTGCATGGCCGCCGAGCAACGACACGGCAAGGACGCCCTGCTGCCGCTCTACGCCGCGCTGGCCAGACGTCGGCACGTCGACGGGCGCGAGTTCGACAGGACGATGATCGAAGAAGCGCTGACCGAGGCGGGACTCCCGACCTCGTTGGCGGAGGCGATGGACGACTCGACATATGACGCGGCGATCAAGAAGTCGCACCACGCGGGGATGGATCTGCTCGGTCCCGAAGCGGGCTCGCCCGCGCTGGCGATCGACGGCATCGCCTTCTTCGGGCCGGTCCTCACCCAGATCGCCCGCGGCGAAGACGCCGGCCGGATGTGGGACGGGGTCGTAGCGTTGGCGTCCTTGCCCCACTTCGCCGAACTCAAGCGCCCCCGGGATCCTGAACTCAAGGTCTCCTGACCGCGGAGCGGTGGCCCAGCCGGGGAAGTGGCGGGTGTGGCAAAAGTGACGCATGATGACATGTCATGGACGCCTATCCGCGCAACGACACGCCCAACAGGAGAAGTTTCCTGCTCGGCGCCGGGGCGGCCGGGATGTGCCTGGCCGCGAGTCCCACCGGTGCCGGCGCCGCCGCCGGCGACGCGAGTGTCGACCTGCCGCTGACCGCCCGCGCTCTTCGTTCCGCTCAGAGCACCTTGCGCACCGGCCCGATCGAAGGGCACCGGTTCTCGATGGTGGGGCTCACCTGGCGCGGCGACGTCGCCGCCGGGGCGCTGGTGCGCACCCGCACCCAGGGAATCTGGAGCGACTGGCGGGCGCTCGAACTGCTGCACGACCGGCCCGATCACGGCACCGAGGGGCGTGGTGATCTCCGAGCCACTGCTCCCCTATGGGTGGGGTCCAGCGACGCCGTCGATGTGCGAGTTCCCGGTGGAGTCCGCCCAGGCCTCAGCCTCGCCCTCATCGATACCGGTTCTGGTGACTCGGCTTGGTCCGCTCGCCAGAGCGCCCGCGAGACCCAACCGACGACCGAGGCGCCCAAGCCGCCGATCCAGTCACGCCGGTCCTGGCGCGCCAACGAGAAGTGGCGCGACGGCGGGCCGACCTACAACCGCACCATCCAGCAGGTCCACATCCACCACACGGCGACCTCCAACGACTACGCCGCCTCCGAGGTGCCGGCCATCCTCCGGGCGATCTATCGCTATCACGCCAAGAATCTGGGCTGGTCCGACATCGGCTACAACTTCCTGGTCGACCGCTTCGGCACGATCTGGCAGGGACGCGCCGGCGGCAACGGTCGGCCCGTGCGTGGTGCCCACACCTTGGGGTTCAACAGCACCTCGGTCGGCGTCTCGGTGATCGGCAACTTCGATACGGCCAAGCCGTCGGCCGCGGTGATCCGATCCCTGGTGCGCCTCTCGGCCTGGAAACTCGACATGTATGGCCGCCGGCCGGCGGGACGGGCCAAGGTCTATTCGCAGGGAAGTGACCGCTATGCCGCGGGCCAGAAGGTCAAGCTCCCGGTGATCGACGGTCATCGCGACACCAACGACACCGCCTGCCCGGGAGGCAACGTCTATGCCCAACTCGGAGCCATCCGGCGTCGGGCTCAGCGCCGAGTCGATCGCTACAACGAGCCTGACATGGTCTGGGAGCCTGCCTAGGGAAGTGGTCCCCTGGCCCGCGCCCTACGATCGGGCGCATGTCTAAGGTCCTCTCCGCCGTCGCCTGGCCCTATGCCAACGGCCCACGTCACATCGGGCACGTGGCCGGTTTCGGGGTGCCCTCCGATGTGTTCAGCCGCTACCAGCGGATGGCGGGCAACGAGGTGCTCATGGTCTCCGGCTCCGACGAGCACGGCACCCCGATCCTGATCGCCGCCGACGAGGCCGGGGTGACCCCGCAGGAGCTCGCCGACCAGAACCACCGGTTGATCGCCGAGGACCTGGTCTCGCTCGGCTGCACCTATGACCTCTATTCGCGCACGACCACCCGCAACCACCACGCCGTGGTGCAGGAACTGTTCCGCGGTGTCTACGAGAACGGCTACTTCGTCGAGCAGACGACTCACGGCGCCATCTCGCCGTCGACCGGCCGCACGCTGCCCGACCGCTACATCGAGGGCACCTGCCCGATCTGCAAGTACGACGGCGCGCGCGGTGACCAGTGCGACAACTGCGGCAACCAGTTGGACCCGGCCGACCTGATCGACCCCAAGAGTCGGATCAACGGTGAGACGCCCGAGTTCATCGAGACCCAGCACTTCTTCCTCGACCTGCCCGCCCTGGCCGAGGCGCTGGGGGAGTGGCTCGACGGGCGCGAGGCGACCGGGCTGTGGCGGCCCAACGTGATCCGCTTCAGCAAGAACATCCTCGGCGAGATCCGTCCCCGGGCGATGACCCGCGACATCGACTGGGGCATCGCGGTGCCGCTGGACGGCTGGCGCGACAACCCGACCAAGAAACTCTATGTGTGGTTCGACGCGGTGATCGGCTACCTGTCGGCCTCGATCGAGTGGGCTCGCCGCGGTGCTGATTCTGGGGGTGACCCCGAGGCCTGGCGCCAGTGGTGGAACGACCCCGAGGCGCTGTCCTACTACTTCATGGGCAAGGACAACATCACCTTCCACAGCCAGATCTGGCCGGCGGAGCTGTTGGCCTACAACGGCCAGGGCGACAAGGGCGGCTCCGTGCACACCTTCGGCGAACTGAACCTGCCGACCGAGGTGGTCAGTTCGGAGTTCCTGACCATGGAGGGCAAGAAGTTCTCCTCCTCCAAGAGGGTCGTGATCTATGTGCGCGACCTGCTCAGCCGCTACCAGCCCGACGCGTTCCGCTACTTCGTCGCCTCGGCCGGGCCGGAGAACCAGGACTCGGACTTCACCTGGGCCGAGTTCGTACGGCGCACCAACGACGAACTCGTCGCCGGCTGGGGCAACCTGGTCAACCGCACCGCGACCCTGATCGCCAAGAACTTCGGCGAGATCCCGCCATTGGGGGAGACCACCCCCGAGGACGAGGCAGTCCTGGCCGCCGCCGAGGCGGCGTTCGGTGTGGTGGGTGACCTGATCGGTCGCAACCGGATCAAGCAGGCGATCGGTGAGGCCATGCGCGCGGTGGCCGAGGTCAACAAATACGTCTCGGACTCCGAGCCCTGGAAGATCACTCCATCAAAGGGGGGCGACCCCGAGCGACTCGGGACGATCCTGCACGTCACCGCGCAGTGCGTGGCCGATCTCACCCTGGTGCTCTCGCCGTTCCTTCCGTTCTCGGCCAACGAGGTCGACCGGGCACTGGGCGGCAAGGGTGAGGTCGCGCCCATGCCGCGCATCGAGGAGGTCGAGGACCTCGACGGCGGCCCCGGTTATCCGATCATCACCGGCGACTACACCGGCGCCCCCGCATGGCGCCGGCACCCGTTGGTGGTCGGCACCCCCGTCGCGAAGCCGAGTCCGATCTTCACCAAACTCGACGTCGCGATCATCGACGAGGAGCTCGCGCGCCTGGAGGGATGATGCTGTGCATCTAGCATCATGATGCTAGGCTGGGTGCATGAGGACGACGATCACCATCGCAGATGAGGTCTTCGCTGAGATGGAGCGGCTGCGCGAGCGCGACGGGCTGGGTCCGAGCGAAGCGTTGAATCTGTTGGCGCGCCGGGGGATGGCGCGGCGCGCGACACCGCGTGTCGACTACGTCCATCGCAGCGATGACGTTGGGATCCGGGTCGACGTGACCGACATCGGCGCCGTGCTTGACCTGCTCGACGACCCCGCCGCCGACGCATGATCGTCGACGCCAACATCCTGCTGTACGCCGTGGACCGTTCCTCTCCGCACCACGACTCCGCAGCGGACTGGCTCACCGCGGCCCTCAACGGTGACCGGCGGGTGGGCCTGCCGTGGCAGAGCCTGGGCGCCTTCGTGCGCATCGTCACCCACCCTCGGATCACGACCCACCCCCTGACCGCGGAGCAGGCGCAGGACCACATCGACGCCTGGCTGGCAGCGGAACCCTCCTGGGTGCCGCCGGCCGGGGAACGCACCGCCGCGATCTATGCCGACCTCGCCCGGAAGCACCACGTCACCGGAAACCTCGTGCCGGACGCCCAACTTGCCGCGCTAGCCATCGAGAACGGTGTCGAAGTGGTCTCCGCCGACGGCGACTTCGCGCGCTTCCGCGAGGTCCGCTGGGTCAACCCGTTGGGTTGACGCTGGGTTGACACTGGCTTAGCAGCCGGCCTCGGTCCAGAGGCACATGGCGTTGACGACCGGGCCGTTTTCGCCGGTCGCGTCGTCGGCACCGGCCTGCAGTGTCCCGGCGGTGAACTCGCCGGAGTGATCGGTCACGAGCACTGCGGACCCGACCCGGGTCACCTGGATCACAGAGCCGCCGGTGCCCTCGCGGTAGTGGAACCCGAAGGTCACCGAGTCGTAGCCTGTCTCGGCCTCGAGTTCAATGAAGATCCGGTCATTGGCGGGTACGTCGCCGGGCATCTCCGGGCAGTCGCCGACCGCGTTCCGGATGGCCTCGACCGCGGAGACGGCCTCGGCGGGGCCAGCGAACGTGGTCAACTCTCGGACCTGGACATACTCGGGACCTGATTCGGTGGCCACTAACCGATCCTGGCTCGTGAGCGGCAAGACGTTAGTGCCACACAGCGCGAGTGCCGAGACGCCCTTGATGTCGGCCGCCGGTCCCTTGAGTTGGACCTCCTCCGACGCCGGCCCGAAACCCACCGCCAGCGGGAAGTCCGCCGGGATCGAGGACGACGACTCGGTGCCCGCGTCCGAGGAGGGGGAGTCGGAGACACTGGTGTCCTCAAGCCTGCAGGGATCAGCCGCGAAGACGCACATGCTGGCCAGCGGCCGCGCCGAGAGGTCGCGGAGCCGGGAGGTCTCGTAGTCGATCACATCGGGTCCACCGGCCGCGCCGTAGGACTGCTCGAGATAGACGGCGTTGCCGGTCTGGGCGACCTGGGTCACCAGGAGTTGGCTGCGCAGACCGTCGTCGCCGACGACCTCCTGGGCCACCACGACCGAGCGTTCGGTGCCCAGGTCGAAGTCGACCAGGCGGGTCTCGATGACCCCCTCGCCGTCGTCGGTGGGCTGGTCAGGGCATGACTGGACGTTCTCGCGCAGCGTGTCCAGCAAGCCCTCGGCGCGGTCGGCGTCGGCGTAGAGAAGCAGTGCCCGCTCGCTGTAGTCCTCACTCTCACCGGTGTAGCCGATCGTGGCTCGCTGCCGAGGCTCGAGCGCTGGCCAGTCCACCCCGCACAGTGGCGAGTAGCTGGTCAGCGGCGTGCCGTCACCCGCGCTCACGATCACCACGTCGGTCGCGGTTCCATCGCCGTTCGCCGTGGGGAAGCCGTCGCGCAGAGGGAACTCGGCTGGGATCTCGGTGCGCCAGGTGGCGTCATCGGGGGAGGTGGTTTGCGTAGCGATTGGTGGAGCGGGTCGCTCGTCGCCTCCGGTGCCTGAGAGCAGGGCCACCGGCGTGCCGATGAAGACCAGCGCGGCAGCGACGCCGCCCACCGTGGCCAGCGCGGTGTTGCGGCGGCGCAACTTGTCGCCGCGGCGGCGGATCTCGGCAGGGGGGAGGGCGTCCACGTGCATTCCTTGGTCGAAGTTCTCGAAGGGGTCGTTGGTCTCAGGCATGGCTGGCTCCCTGGTCGAAGGGTTCGTCGGCGAGGAGGACGGCGAGTGCCGCGCGTCCACGGGAGAGGCGGGCCTTGACGGTGCCCTCGGGGGCGCCGGTCTCGCGGGCCACCTCATGGACCGGCAGGTCGGCGATGTGGTGCAGGACCAGTGCCTGCCGTTGGGACTCAGGGAGCTTCTTCAGCGCCGCGACCAGCGCGACGTGGGCCTCGGTCGGCGGGGCCGCCTCGGTCGCCGCGCCCACCGCCCGGTCGGCGGGTCGCCGTCCGCGCATGGTGCGCCGCCAGCGACTCACCGCCAGGCGGTACGCCGTGGTGCGCACCCACGCCTCCGGGTGCTCGGCCTGGTCCAACTTGCGGCGGTGCGCCCAGGCCCGGACGTAGGCCTCCTGGACGCATTCCTCCGCCTCGTCGCGGTTGCCGATCATCGCGTAGACCTGTGCGGTGACTCGGCGCTGCGAGGCGAGATAGAACTCGTCGAACTCGCGTTCGTCCATCGACGCTGATCCTCGTCTGTGTGGGTGCTGTCAGGAGTGATACGCCGTGAGGGCACCTACGGTTGCACGGTCGAGCGAAGAATCTGGTCGGTCTCAGGTCCCAGGGACCGCGCGCCGCCGAAAGCCGAACCACCCGGCACCCGCGAGCAGCAGCGCAACCGCACCGAGGGCCAGCAGTCCGACGCCGTCGATATCACCCAGCGGTGGGTTCCCGACGTGGGTGGTCGGCGCCAGATCGAGGATCCAATCGGCCAACTTCAGACCCGGCCCCAAGAAGGCGATCGTCGTGGTCAGGGTGAACCCGGCCCACGCGACGGCGTACGCGCGCGGGAACAGCCCGAAGGCCGCCAGCGCGAGACCGGCCAAGGTGAGTTCGGCAGGAAGGTAGGCCAAACCGGAGCGGACCACCGGCCACACGTCGACCGAACCGTCGGTGGACCAGGCGGCGGTCAGCGCGAAGACCAGGGATCCCGCCGCCGCGATCAGCACCAGGCCGCCGACGATGACGAGGGTGTGCGCGCCCAGCCACCCTGACCGCGTGGTGGTTCCGGCCAGCGCCGGCTCCAGGCGCCCCTCGGCCTCTTCGTGACGCAGCGTCGCGGTGGCCTGGACGACGAATCCGCACCCGATCACCGCGAGATACAGCGACACGATCGCAAAGAACGCCGTCTCGGGCTGGACCCCGGAGGCGCCCATCGCATCGCCCAGGGACGGGTTGGCCACGATGGCGTCGACGATCTGCTGGGTCAGCGCGCCCATCACGACGGCCAGGACCACCGACCCGAGCAGCCAGCCGACGATCGAGGGTCGGTGCAGCCATGCCGCCAACCCGATCGGGTGGCGCAGCCAGGGCGCCGCCTCCTGCGGCCCGGCCCCGCCGCGCCACAGCGCCGACCCGAGGTCACGGCGCCCCGCGAGCCCGACACCTCCCGCGCCGAGCAGGAGGCCTGCGGCGACGGGGATGGCGAGGACCCACCAATGCTGCGCGGCGAACGGTTCGGTCTTCTCCTGCCACCCCAACGGTGAGAGCCAAGTGACCCAGGAACCCGTGACGTCACCGATGCCGCGGGTGACGTAGGCGAAGACCAGGACGGCGAACCCGGCTGAGTAGACACCCCGCGAGTGCAAGAACAGTTGGGCGCACAACGCCGAGAGGCCGGCGAACACGAGCGAGACCCCCGCCATCGAGGCCCCGTCGAGGATCGCCGAAGACGTGGGGACGCCGGAGACCGCGAGGGCCACCGAGAACCCCACAGCGACGCTCGCGATCGCCGCGACGGCGACCAGGAGCGCCGCCAGCACGGGCGCCCGCCGGTCGATTCGACCCGCCAGGAGCGCTTCGAGTCGGCCGCTCTCTTCCTCGCGGCGGGTGGAGCCGGCGATCAAGGAGATACCGAACAGCGGCATCAGGAACGAGGCCATGAAGCCGAACTCGTCTTGGATCACCCCGCCGAGGGTGGCGATGCCGACGACGTGGCCGTTGATCGCATAGAGCGCAGGACTGGCGACCGAGTCGGCGTAGCCCTGGATCTGCTCCTGGGTCGTGTAGGTGCCGGCCACGATGGCCGCCGTCGCCCACAGGCCGGCGACCAGGCCGAGAACCCACACCGCGATCCCCTTCCGGCGCGCCCGCCATTGGACCTTGACCATGGTGGCCACGCCCGGCGGGCTCATCTGTGCACCTCGTGCCGTTCGCCGTCCGGGTCGTCGGGGTCCGCGTGATAGCTGCGCAGGAACAGCGCGTCGAGGCTGGGCGGTCGCACGGTGAGGGCGTGAATCCGAGCCGCGTGCAATCGGCCGACCGCCTCATCGAGGCTCTCGGGGGCGATGGTGAAACGACTGTCGACCAGTCCGTCCCGAGGTTCGGTCTCAAGGTCGTCCACGCCGCTCACCTCGGCCAAGGCAACCGGGTGGTCGGCGGTCATGGCGTGCACCGTCGTCCGGGTGTGCCGGCGCAGGTCGGCGAGGGTGCCGGTGGTCACCGTGCGCCCCGCCCGGATGATACTGACCCGGTCGGCCAGTGCCTCCACCTCGGCCAGGATGTGGCTCGAGAGCAGGATCGCGACGCCCTCGGAGCGACGCTCACGCACCACCTCTTGGAATGTCTGCTCCATCAACGGGTCGAGCCCCGAGGTGGGTTCGTCGAGGACGAGGAGGTCCACCTCGGCGGCGAGAGCGGCCACCAGGGCGACCTTCTGTCGGTTGCCCTTGGAGTAGTCGCGCGCCCGCTTGGACGGGTCGAGTTCGAAGCGATCCAGGAGGGCCGCACGCTTGGCCGCAGAGATCCCGCCGTGGCTGGCGGCCAAGATGTCGATGCACTGACCCCCCGTCAGGCCCGGCCACAGCGCCACGTCCCCGGGCACATAGGCCAGTCGAGCGTGCAGTCGCGCGGCGTCGCGCCAGGGGTCGGCGCCGAACAACCTCACCTCGCCGGCATCTGCCTGCATCAGCCCGAGCACGATGCGGATCGTCGTCGACTTGCCAGAGCCGTTGGGGCCGAGGAAGCCGTGCACCTCTCCGGCATGAACACTCAGGTCGAGGCCGTCGAGTGCCCGCAACGCCCCGAACGTCTTGACCAGCCCGCGGGTGGAGATGACCTCGGCCCCATCGGGAGCCTCTCCAACCGCACCGGTCATGGCTTGGGCTTGCCGAGTCGTAGGAGCCTCTCTTGTGCACGCATGGCCAGGGAGATGAACGCCTCGCTCCCCATGACGACCCGACCCGAGGGGATGAAGGTCAACTGCGAGACCGCCGTCCCGTTGCGAATGATGCCCATCAGGTAGGTGACGGTGCGGTCCTCTGAGACTTCCACGCTGAGACGCCAGACGGTCAGCGCCCGGTTGCCGTTGGTCTCGTCGTGGACCTGCGTGACGTTCGTGCCCAGGTCCCGGTCCTTGCAGGACTCGAGTTTGGTCCGGACGGTCTCGATGAACTCCGTGGCGGCCTTGGGTCGCAACGCCCCGATCGTCTGGGTGAGGCCGAACTCGGGTGGCAGGTCAGCGCCTGGGATCAGGAACGAACGAGTGCGGCTCCGGCTGAACTGCTTGGTCGAGAAGTCGGCCTCCTCGCATCGCGTCGCGGCGAGGTTGGTCTGCGCGCGCTTCGGTTCGGTCCCGACCCACGGTTGGGCGACTCGGGTGACGGGGGGCAGGTCCACCACGCTGAGCATCGCCGGCGCGAGGCCCACCGGCACGGGGGTGGTCGTCTCGAGTTTGGGTTGCTGCACACACGCTGCGCCGCCTGGCAGCTCGCAGATCGCCTCGACCGCGTCGGCGAGGAGGCGGGCCGCGGGGCCTTGCCTGGGCATCCGGCGCCCCGGCTTGGTGGTCGACATCGTGGTGGTCATCGTGCCGGTTCGAGCCACGCCCACCACCTGCGTGCTGGTCGGGTCGTTCCAGTCGCGAAGGACGAACATCATGGCCTGATCGCCGATGCCCACCACCTTGCGCGTCGCAAGCAGTTGCACCCGCGGGCTCAGGCAGCCGGCGTACCAACCTCTGGTGGTGCGATAGGTGGCCTTGCCGGACTTCTCATCGGCCGAGACCTCGACGCTCTGGCCGGCCTTGGCCTCGCCACCGTCTTCGGCGAAGGTGCGGACCTGCGCCGCCAACCCCTCGGGGTCGGCGAAACGGGCACCTTGGCAGGTGAAGTTCAACCCGTTGCCGATGGTGTTGTTGGTGGTCGGCCCCTGGTTCCACTGACCCCTGAGGGCCACACCGACCTGGTCGGCGGTCACGAGGTGATCGGGCAGGAGCGGCGAGCCTTCGAGGTTGGGTCGAGTCGGCCCGTTGTTGGGCGCGGCGGCTTCGAGCACCCCCTTGGTCTGCAGGGAGGGACGGGCACCGGTGGCGGTGTCGGTGACCAGCGATCCGGCCACGACCAGGGTGGCGACGGCCGTCACGACACCGAAGGTGGTGTGCGAGCGGCGGCGGGCAGAGCCGGCGCGAGTGATGATCGAGGGACGCGGCCAGCGAACTGTTCCCGGCGTCGGGCTGACGTCCTCGATCGTGGTCCTGATCCTGGTCGGATCGACCTCGCGCTGAAGGGTGAACTGGGCCGTCGCGCTCTGAAGGTCCCGCTCTGCCGCGGCTCTGGTGAGGCCCGCTTCGCGCGCGATCGCGTCGAGTGGCTGGTTGGTCAGGGTGCTGAGCAGCAGCACCCGGCGTTGGGGGAGGGGCAGTTTGGCCAGGCAGTCCAGGGTGGCTCCGACCTCGGGGTCCAGGCCCTTCATCCGGCTCCACCAGCGCGCCTGGCTACGGCGCAGCGCGCGGGACCACGCCAGCGGACGGACGTATTCGCGTGGATCCTCGAGTCGCGAGACCTTGCGCCAGTGGTGCCAGCTCACCACGAACGCGTCGCGCACCGCCTTCTCGGAGGCGTGCAAGTCACCGGTGAGCGCATAGGTCTGCAGCAGCAGTTCATCGCGGACGTCCTTGTAGAACGTCTCGAAGTTCTCGTGGTTGGCGCCTCGCATGACCGTTCCACGCTACGGGAGGCCTGGGAGCCCGGGCAGGACAGGTTCCCCATCGGCGTGGCAGCCCGCCCGGCGAGGGCCCCGCGGCGATGATGGCGAGGTCATGACTTCGCTCCTGCCCGACCGCGGCACCGACCGAGACGCTGGGCCACGCGCCTGCGCCGGTGACGGACGCTCGACGGCGTCGCTCGGCCACGATCTGCGGCACCGCCGCCCCCTGATCCTGGTCGCGGCCATCGCCGGGAGCGTCGCTGCCGCCGCCACACTCGTGGTCTGCCTGGCCGTCGGCGTCACCGGTTGGTTCCTCACCGATGCCGGCACCCACGGGGCGCCTCGCGATGGCTTGCGCACGGGAGCCTTGGCGTGGTTGATGGCCCACGGCTCCGGGGTCCGAGTCGACGGCGTGCTGGTCACCGCCATCCCCCTGGGCATCACGGCCGCCTGCGCGTGGGCGATCTGGCGCACCGCCTCGCGCCTGGGTGACTCGATCTCCGGCCACGGACCCGATGCCGACGGCATCGCCGACGGTCAACGCGACTGGACCGTCCCAGCCGCGTCGATGATCTTCATCGCGGCCTACCTCGCCACGGCGGTGTTCGCGGGCACCCTGGCCGGTACGCCGGCAACCGCCCCGGACCTGGGTCACGTCGCGATGTGGTCGATCGCCCTGAGCGGAGCGTTCGGGATTCCGGCGATCGCGGTCGGGTCCGGTCGGGCAGCCGTGTGGAGTTCCTGGGCGCCCGCCGGCGTGATCTCGACCCTGACGGTCTGCCGCTATGTCCTCACGACCTGGGCCTGGGCATGCGCGGCGTTCTTCGTCGGTGCGCTGCTGCTCGACTTCGACACGGCTCTGAACCTGTTGTCCCAACTGGGCACCGACGCCGCCGGCACCTCGCTGCTGCTGCTGGTCTCGGCGCTGTTGATCCCGAACGCCATGAGCTTCAGCGGCGCCTACCTGCTCGGTCCTGGCTTCACCGTCGGTGTCGGGACCCTGGTCTCGCCCGCTCAGGTCACGGTGGGTGCCTTGCCCCTGTTCCCGCTGCTGGCCGCGCTCCCTGACCCCGGACCCACCCCGGGTTGGACCCTGTGGCTGGTCGCGGTTCCGCCTGCGGTGGCAGCGCTGGGCGTCGCCCGCGCGCTGCGTCGGCGGCCCACGCTGCGCTATGACGAGGGTGCGCTCTTCGGCTGCGCAGGAGGCATGATCGCCGGTGTCGGGTTCGCCGTGCTCGCGGCCGTTGCCGGGGGTCGGGTCGGACCGGGTCGCATGAGCGATGTCGGACCCTTGGTCGGTCCCGTTCTGGTGCATGCGATCACCGCCTTCGGCATCGGCGGTCTCATCGGCGGGCTGGCGATCACCTGGTGGCAGCGGCGAGCGACGATTCGGGCGTGCGAGCCGCCCACCGAGACCGTCGAGGACACGCTCTAGACTTCCGCCCGTGCCCCACCCCTCGCCCTCACGCCTCGTCGTGTTGGTTTCCGGGTCGGGCACCAACCTCCAGGCGTTGCTGGATGCCTGCGCGGATCCGGCGTACGGCGCCGAGGTCGTGGCAGTGGGGGCTGACCGGGACGGCATCGAGGGCCTTGCGCGCGCCGAGCGAGCGGGAATCCCGCACTTCGTGCACAGGGTCAAGGACTTCGATCAGCGTTCGGAGTGGGACCACGCACTCGCGGAGACCGTTGCCGAGCATCGCCCCGATCTGGTGATCTCTGCCGGCTTCATGAAACTGCTGGGGCCCGACTTCCTGGCTCGATTCGGCGGGCGGGTGCTCAACACGCATCCGGCCTTGAGCCCGAGTTTCCCGGGAATGCACGGCCCTGCCGAAGCACTCGCTCACGGCGTCAAGGTCACCGGCTGCACGCTCTTCGTCGTCGACGAAGGTGTCGACACCGGACCGATCGTCGCGCAGGCCGCTGTGGAGGTACTCGACGACGACGACGTCGAGACATTGCACGAACGGATCAAGGTCTCCGAGCGGCAACTGCTCGTGGACACCATCGGCCGCATGGCCCGTGAGGGCTTCACCATCGACAACAGGAAGGTCCGCATCGGATGACCGATCAGATCCCCATCAAGCGAGCACTCGTCTCGGTCTATGACAAGACCGGCCTCGAAGACCTGGCCCGAGAGCTCCACGGGGCCGGTGTCGCCATCGTCTCCACCGGCGGCTCGGCGGCGCTCATCGAGGGACTCGGCATCCCCGTGACCAAGGTGGAGGACCTCACCGGCTTCCCCGAGTGCCTCGATGGACGCGTCAAGACGTTGCACCCGAAGGTGCACGCGGGAATCCTCGCCGATCGTCGCCTCGACACCCACGTGCAACAGCTCACAGACCTCGGGGTGGAGCCGTTCGATCTGGTGATCTCGAACCTCTACCCGTTCACGGCCACCGTCATGTCGGGGGCCACCCCCGACGAGTGCGTCGAGCAGATCGACATCGGTGGCCCCTCGATGGTGCGCGCCGCAGCCAAGAACCATCCGTCGGTCGCGATCGTCACCTCACCGGATCGCTACGCCGATGTGGTCGCGGCGCTCGGATCGGGCGGATTCACGATGGCCGAACGCCAGGCGCTGGCCGCCGAGGCCTTCGTCCACACCGCGACCTATGACGTGGCGGTCGCCTCGTGGATGGGCAATGTGCTCACCGACAGCTCCGCCGGCAGCGGGGTCCCCAGTTGGGTCGGCGCGACCTGGGACCGCGCGGCAGTGCTGCGCTACGGCGAGAACCCACACCAGAGCGCGGCGCTGTATCGCTCCGGGTTCGGCCCCGCGGGTCTTGCCGGCGCCGAGCAACTCCACGGCAAGGAGATGTCGTACAACAACTACGTCGACACCGATGCCGCCCGTCGCGCCGCCTACGACTTCGAAGCGCCGGCCGTCGCGGTGATCAAGCACGCCAACCCGTGCGGGATCGCCGTGGGTGCCGACATCGCCGAGGCCCACCGGCGCGCGCACGCCACCGACCCTGTCTCGGCCTTCGGCGGTGTCATCGCCGCCAACCGCCCGGTCTCGGTGGAGATGGCCCAGCAGGTCTCCGAGGTGTTCACCGAGGTGATCGTGGCTCCGGCCTACGAGGACGGTGCCGTGGAGGTGCTGCAGGCCAAGAAGAACATCCGGATCCTGGTGTGCGAGCCGCTGGTCCGCGGTGGTGCGGAGACCCGCCCCATCTCCGGTGGCCTCCTGATGCAGCAGCGCGACTACGTCGACGCCCCCGGCGACGACCCGGCCACCTGGACCCTCGCTGCCGGCGAGACGGCCTCGCCGGAGGTGCTGGCCGACCTCGCCTTCGCCTGGAAGGCCTGCCGTTCGGTGAAGTCCAACGCGATCCTGCTCGCCAAGGATGGTGCCGCGGTCGGCATCGGGATGGGCCAGGTCAACCGGGTCGATTCCTGCCGGCTCGCGGTCGAGAGGGCGGGGGAGCGTGCCCCGGGTGCCGTGGGTGCCTCCGACGCGTTCTTCCCCTTCGACGACGGTCCGCAGGTCCTCATCGACGCCAAGATCGCAGCCATCGTTCAGCCCGGCGGCTCGGTTCGCGACGAACAGACCATCGCGGCCTGCGAGGCGGCCGGGGTGACGATGTACTTCACCGGCACCCGCCACTTCTTCCACTGAGTGTCGAGACCTCCGCGAGGCAGGCGCCGAAGCGACCCTGGAAGGATGAAGGCGTGACCGCACAGAAACTCGACGGAACCGCAACGGCGGCAGCGATCAAGGACGAACTCCGGGTGCGTGTGGCCGCGCTGAAGGAGCGCGGCATCGTGCCCGGACTGGGCACCGTCCTGGTCGGCGAAGACCCCGGATCCCGCTGGTATGTCAACGGCAAGCACAAGGACTGCGCCGAGGTGGGCATCGAGTCCATCCGGGTCGACCTGCCCGAGACGGCGTCGCAGGCCGAACTCGAGGAGCACATTGCGGCTCTGAACGCAGACCCCAACTGCACCGGCTACATCGTGCAACTGCCGCTGCCGAAGGGGATCGAGGAGAACCGCATCCTGGGACTGATCGACCCCGCCAAGGACGCCGACGGGCTGCACCCGACCAACCTGGGTTGGCTGGTCCTGGGCACTCCGGCGCCGTTGCCGTGCACCCCCAACGGGATCGTGGAGTTGCTGCGCCGACACGGCGTCGAGATCGCGGGCGCCGAGGTCGTTGTCGTCGGCCGAGGGGTCACCGTCGGACGGCCGTTGGGCCTGCTGCTGACACGTCGGTCGGAGAACGCGACGGTCACGCTGTGTCACACCGGCACCCGCGACCTTGCGGCACACGTGCGCAACGCTGACATCGTGGTCGCCGCCGCGGGAGTCCCCGGCATCATCACCGGCGACATGGTCAAGCCGGGTGCCGCGGTGCTCGATGTCGGCGTCTCCCGGGTCGAGGGCAAACTCGCCGGCGACGTCGCCGAGGACGTGTGGGACGTGGCGGGGTGGATCTCACCGAACCCCGGCGGAGTCGGACCGATGACGCGCGCGATGCTGCTGTCCAACATCGTCTCGATGGCCGAGCAGGGGCAGTGACCGACCCGGACCCGGAGCCGACCGAGGACCCGGTTGAGGGTCCGGCCGAGAGTCCGGCCGAGAGTCCGGCCGAGCGCCCGATCGAGGAGGAGCGCCGCTACCCCTCGACGATCGGGGGCGCGTTCTATCTCACGATCCTCATCGGGTGCGGCGTCGGCATCGCGATTGTCGCCGGTGGCGACTGGCGTTTGGGCGTGCGAGTACTGGCCGTGGGACTGGTCGCGGCGGCGGGGCTGCGCCTGGTGCTGCCGGCCCGAGACGCCGGCATGCTGGCGGTGCGCCATCGGGCCATCGACGTGGCTGTGCTCGCCGCGATGGGCGGCCTGATCTACTTCCTGGCCACCAGCATCCCGAACCAGCCGGGCTAGATCAGACCGAGTTCGGTGACCGCGTCTCGCTCCTCGGCGAGTTCGGCGACCGAGGCGTCGATGCGGGCCCGCGAGAAGTCGTCGATCTCGAGACCCTGAACGATCTCCCAGTCGCCACCCTTGGTGGTGACGGGGAACGAGGACACCAGACCCTCAGGGACGCCGTAGGACCCGTCGGAGGCGACGGCCATCGAGACCCAGTCGCCCTCGGCCGACCCATAGAGCCAGTCGTGAGCGGCGTCGATCGTGGCGGAGGCTGCCGAGGCCGCCGAGGACGAACCGCGCGCCTCGATGATCGCGGCGCCACGCTTGGCGACCGTGGGGATGAAGTAGTTCTCGACCCAGTCCTGGTCGCCGACGACCTCGGCGGCGTTGCGGCCGCCGACCTGGGCGTGGAAGAGGTCGGGGTACTGGGTCGCGGAGTGGTTGCCCCAGATCGACATGTGCGTGATGTCGGTGACCGCGGCACCGGTCTTGGCCGCAAGCTGCGAGATGGCCCGGTTGTGGTCCAGGCGGGTGAGGGCCGAGAACCGCTCGTTCGGGATGTCGGGGGCGTTGCGGCTGGCGATCAGCGCGTTGGTGTTGGCCGGGTTGCCGGTCACCCCGATGCGGACGTCGTCGGCGGCCACCGCGTTGAGGGCCTTGCCCTGCGCGGTGAAGATCGCGCCGTTGGCCGAGAGCAGGTCGCCGCGCTCCATGCCGGGGCCACGCGGGCGCGCACCGACCAGCAGGGCCAGGTTGACGCCGTCGAAGATCTTCTCGGGGTCATCGCCGATCTCGACTCCGGCGAGGTTCGGGAACGCGCAGTCGTCGAGTTCCATGACCACGCCCTCGAGCGCCTTCAGGGCCGGGGTGATCTCGAGCAGACGCAGCTCGATCGGTCGATCTCCCGCCAGGGCCCCGCTGGCGAGACGGAAGAGCAGGCTGTAGCCGATCTGTCCGGCGGCTCCGGTGACGGCGACCTTGAGGGGGGTTGTGCTCACGACGTACTCCCATGCGAGAAAGTTGATAGACCGGATCGGACGCTAGCAGCGCGAGGCGATACGTCACGATGGGGGCCATGCGTCGAGCCCGAATTGCCGTCAGCGCGCTCCTCGCCGCATTGGCTCTCAGCGGCTGCGCGACCGCCGCTCCCACGATCGCGCCCTCCGGTGTCGACGAACTGACGATCCCCACTCCTTCGCCTCGTCCCAGCGATTTCGTGAGCGCCATCGACAATCGGTGGCTGCCTCTCGCTGCGGGCAACAAGTGGAACTACGACATCACCCTCGGCACTGCGCGAGGTGAACGCACCGTCACGGTGCTCGAGGATTCGGTCACCATCGCGGGGCTGGGCGCCACCGTCGTGGTCACCGAGGTCACCGGTGACGTGGAGGTCGCCCCGACCCGCGACTACTACGCCCAGGACCGGGCAGGGAACGTGTGGTGGCTGGGCCGAGAAGGCGTGTGGCGTGCCGGCGTCGACGGTGCGGAGGCCGGGCTCGCCATGCCCGCCGTGCCTCGCATCGGTGATGGCTGGCGCGCCGGTTTCGCTCCCGGAGTGGTCGAGGACCGACTCAGCGTCAGCGTGGTCGACGACCACCTGTTGACGCTGCACGCGGCCAGCAACCTGACCCCGGGGGTGCTCGTCTCGCAGGAGTACGTCAGGGACATCGGCCTGGTGCGCACC
>JBFIDC010000007.1:0-23267 GCA_041581495.1 Nocardioides sp.
ACCGAGGACGACATCCTCGAAGCCACCTTGGAGGCCGGCGCGGACGCCGTGAACGACCTCGGCGAGAGTTTCGAAGTGATCGCCGAGGCCTCCGACCTGGTGGCCGTCCGCACGGCGCTCCAAGCGGCGGGCATCGACTACGACTCGGCCGAGGCCTCGTTCGTCCCGGACCTGCAGGTCGAGTTGGACAAGGACGCTGCCGCGAAGATGTTCCGGCTCATCGACGTTCTCGAGGACCTCGACGACGTGCAGAACATCTTCGCCAACTACGACGTCTCCGACGAGGTGATGGCCGAACTCGACTGACCCTGTCCGAGGAATGCGGACGCGGTCAGCGATGGTGGGCGTGTCGAGACCGCGCAAGCCGTGGCCGGAACTAACGTAGGTTCGTGCGAACACCTGTTCGGATGACCGTGACGACCAGCGACCGGAGGCCCATATGCGCGTGCTCGGGATCGACCCCGGTCTGACTCGCTGCGGTGTGGGCGTGGTCGACGGTGAGGTCGGCCGACCCTTGCAGTTGGTCGCCTACGGAGTGGTGCGCACCGCGTCCTCCTTGGCGGTGCCTCAGCGTCTTGTCGCCATCGAGGCCGCCCTGGAGGAATGGTTCGAGGAGCACCGCCCCGATGCGGTTGCGGTCGAGCGGGTCTTCGCGCGCTCGGATGTGAGCACCGTGATGGGCACCGCTCAGGCCAGTGGGCTCGCGATGTTGGTCGCGGCGCGCCGAGGACTCCCTGTCGCGCTCCACACCCCCAGCGAGGTCAAGGCGGCGGTCTCCGGGAGCGGCCGCGCCGACAAGGCCCAGGTGACGCTGATGGTCACCCGGATCCTGCGCCTGGACGCGCCACCCAAACCCGCCGACGCCGCCGACGCTTTGGCGCTGGCCATCACCCACGTCTGGCGCGGTGGTGCCCAGCGGCGCCTCGACGCGGCGCTCGCTGCGGCCGGCGCCGGCGCACCGAGCCGAAAGGCGGCACTGAAATGATTGCCTTCGTTCGCGGTCAGGTGGCCGCACTGACCCTGACCAGCGCGGTGCTCGAGGTCGGTGGCGTCGGACTGGAGGTGCTGTGCACGCCCGGAACGCTCGCCACCTTGAGACCGGGGCAGAGCGCGACCCTGCCCACCAGCATGGTGGTCCGTGAGGACTCCCTGACGCTGTTCGGTTTCGTCGACGACGACGAGAAGCAGATCTTCGAACTCGTGCAGACCGCCTCGGGCGTCGGACCGAAGGTGGCCCAGGCCATCACCGCCGTGCTTGCCCCCGACGACCTGCGCCGCGCCATCGCCGAGGAGGACATCAAGACCCTCACCCGGGTTCCCGGGATCGGTCAGAAGGGCGCCCAGCGCATCATCCTCGAACTCAAGGATCGGATCGGGCTGCCGTCGACCTCCACGGTGCCGCACTCGGCACAGGTTGCCTGGCGCGACCAGGTCCATCAGGGTCTGGTCGGGCTGGGGTGGTCCACTCGCGACGCCGAACGCGCGGTCGACGGGGTGGCCGACCAGGCCGGTGAGATCCCGGATGTGCCGGCCCTGCTGCGCGCTGCCCTTCAGACCCTGAGCAGGCGTTAGCCCATGCACGAGGACGAACTGGCCCAGGCCGAGGCGGCGCACCTCGAGGACCGACACATCTCGGTGACCGCAGCCGAGGCCGAGGGGGATGAGAGGGCCGTCGAGGCGGCGCTGCGGCCACGCACCTTGGACGAGGTCGTCGGTCAGACGCGGGTGCGCGCTCAGTTGGGCTTGGTGCTCGAGGCCGCCAGGCGACGGGAGCGGGCCCCGGACCACGTGCTCCTCTCCGGTCCGCCCGGACTCGGCAAGACCACCTTGGCCATGATCATCGCGGCCGAGATGGGTGCGCCGCTGCGGCTCACCAGCGGACCGGCCATCACCCACGCCGGCGACCTCGCGGCGATCCTCTCCGGGCTCAACGAAGGCGATGTCCTGTTCGTCGACGAACTGCACCGGATGTCACGCCCGGCCGAGGAGATGCTCTATCTGGCCATGGAGGACTTCCGAGTCGACGTCGTGATCGGCAAGGGGCCCGGAGCCACCGCGATTCCGCTGGAGATCCCCGCGTTCACCATGGTGGGAGCCACCACCCGAGCGGGTCTGCTGCCCGGGCCGCTGCGCGATCGCTTCGGTTTCACCGGACACCTCGAGTTCTATGAAGCCGACGAACTCGAGTTGATCGTCCGACGCTCGGCGGGACTGCTCGAGGTCGCGCTCACCGACGCGGGGGCGATCGAGATCGCGTCCCGCTCACGAGGCACACCGCGGATCGCCAACCGACTGCTGCGACGCGTGCGTGACTTCGCTCAGGTGCGCGCCGACGGCCTGATCACCCCAGATGTCGCCTCGGCGGCCCTGGATCTCTACGAGGTCGACGAACTCGGTCTCGATCGCCTGGACCGTGCCGTCCTCCACGCGCTGTGCGTCCGCTTCGACGGCGGCCCCGTCGGATTGTCGACGCTCGCGGTCGCCGTGGGCGAAGAACGCGAAACCGTCGAAGAGGTCGCCGAGCCGTTCTTGGTCCGCAACGGGTTCCTGTTGCGCACGCCCCGCGGGCGGGTGGCCACGCCGGCCGCCTGGATGCACCTCGGCCTCGGCGCGCCCAGTGGCGGGTTCGGGCCCCCACCGGTGGGTGTCGACGACGATGAGGTTCTCTTCGAGCCCTGATCTAGTCTGTTCTCGGCCTGATCTACACTGGCCCGTCGGCCACCCGTCGTGGTGGTGTCCTCGAACGTCCTCGACCGCTTTTCGTGAGGTTCTCCGTGCAAGACGTTGCGTCCGTCCTGCTGCCACTGGCTGCGTTCGTACTGATCTTCTGGTTGCTCATCGTGCGTCCGCAGACTCGCCGTCAGCGGGAACTCGGAGCCATGCAGCAAGCGTTGAGCGTGGGAGACGAGGTGATGTTGACCTCTGGTGTGTTCGGCGCCGTCACCGCGATCGAAGATGACGTTGTCCACGTCCAGGTCGCGCCCGGCGTCTCGATCAAGGTTGCCCGCGGCGCCATCGGGCGGGTGATCGCCCCCAGCGATGATGACGACATGAGCAGCGCCGCCGAGCTCGACGAGGCGGGGCAGCACCAAGACGCACGGCCCGATGCGGGCGAAGCAGAGGAGAACAACTAGTGGCTGCCAAAGCGGCGCGTCCCGGTCGGACCCTGACGGGGTTCTTCGTCGGACTTGCCATCGCCTACGGCCTGGTCGCCCTCACCGGCACCTGGAAGCCGGAACTCGGACTGGATCTCCAGGGCGGAACCAGCATTCGGCTGATCGCTGAAGGCAGCCCCACGGCCGACTCGCTGGAGGAGGCCCGCAAGATCATCGATCAGCGGGTCAACGGCTCCGGTGTCGCCGAGGCCGAGGTCACCGTCCAGGGCAACCGCTTCATCGTCGTCGAGATCCCGGGGTCGAGTCGCGCCGACCTCGAAGAGACGGTCAAGCGGCAGGCGCAGTTGCGATTCCGCCTCGTCGCCTGCATCGACGACGGCACCACCTGCGGCACCGGCGGCATCCCCAACATCGATCTGGGCACCGATCCGGGCACGGGTGTGGTCGTTCCCTCGGACGGCGCGGAGGAACCGAGCGACGTGAGTTCCGGCGGCGCCAACCGCGCTCCGGTCGCCTTCGAGGACGAGTCGCCCTCGGCGGACCCGAGCCAGGCCCCCGCAGACACAGCCTCAGACACTGCCTCAGAGGCACCGACCGACGACGCCTCGGACCAACCGACCGACGCCGGCACCGGCCTTCCGGTCGCCGAGGAGCCGACGGCACCACCCGAGGGTGGACCGGGCGTCGATGATCCCTTGACCTGGATCGACAACCCCAACCCGGAGGCGGTCGAGGCCTACAACAACTTCTCCTGCGCGCCTGACGGCTCGCCGGCCAACGTGGTCGATGACCCGACCAAGCCGCTGGTCACCTGTGGGACCGGTCGGTTCACCGGAGTGAAGTACCTCCTGTCCGCCTCGATGATCGAGGGCACCGAGTTGTCCTCGGCCGAGGCCGCCATCCCGCAGGGACAGGTCAACTACGTCGTGGCCCTCGACTTCGATGGCAGCGGCACCAAGACCTTCGCCGAGATCTCGCGGTCCCTGGTCGGCACCGAGAAGCAGTTCGCCATCGTCCTGGACGGGCAGGTCCTCTCCGCGCCGACGATGGAGGGCCTGATCACCGACGGCAACGCGCAGATCTCGGGAGACTTCACCCAGGCCAGCGCCGAGAGCCTCGCGACCAGCCTCAAGTTCGGCGCGCTGCCGATCGCCTTCGACGACAAGGGCACCACCGTCGAGACGATCGGACCATCGCTGGCCGGCAACCAGTTGTCCGCCGGACTCTTGGCCGGTGGCGTCGGGTTGGGGCTGGTGATGATCTATTGCCTGCTCTACTACCGCGGGCTCGGCACCGTCATCATCGCCTCGTTGTTCGTCGCGGGTGCCTCCACCTACGCGATGGTGCTCCTGCTCAGTGAGACGGCCAACTTCACCCTCACGCTGCCCGGAATCGCGGGTCTGATCGTGGCGGTGGGTATCACCGCGGACTCCTTCATCGTCTACTTCGAGCGGATCAGAGACGAGATGCGCGACGGCAAGTCGATGCGAGTCGCCGTGGAGGCAGGCTGGGTCCGGGCCCGGGCGACCTGTGTGGCCGCCGACTCGGTCTCGCTGCTGGCGGCCGTCGTGCTCTACATCTTCGCCGCCGGCGTGGTGAAGGGCTTCGCGTTCGCGCTGGGCCTGTCGACAATCATCGACCTGGTGGTGTTCTTCTGGTTCACCAAGCCGATGGTCTCCTACCTGGCTCGCTTCAAGTTCTTCAACTCAGGTCACAAACTCTCAGGTCTCGACGCCGAGGTGCTGGGCATCGACAAGATCGTCAAAGACGCAGGCAGCGACCGCGTCGCTGTAGGAGGTCGCGCCTAATGGGCAGGTACTCACGACTGGGCAATAACCTCTACACCGGTCAACGGTCGATCGACTTCGTCGGTCGCAAGTGGCTCTGGTACGCCGTCTCTGCGCTCATCGTCGGGATCGCCGTCGCCGGACTGCTGGTCAAGGGCCTCAACTACGGCATCGAGTTCACCGGCGGCACCCAGGTGCGCGTCTCGCTCGAGAACTCACAGGTGACCCAGAAGAACGCCGACGACCTGCGCGAGGCAGTCGCGGCCGCCGGTGTCGAAGGGGCGACCAACCCCTCGGTGACCACATCGGGTGACTCGGCGATCCTCGTGCAGGTCGAGGAACTCGGCGCTGCGGAGGCCGCCACCGTCTCCGAGGTCATCATGACGACCTTGGCCGTGACGCCCGACCAACTCTCCCAGGACAAGATCGGTGCGAGTTGGGGTGACCAGGTCCGCAACCGGGCGATCCTCGGCCTCGTCGTGTTCGTCGTCCTCGTGTTGCTGCTGATCTGGGCCTACTTCAGGCAGTGGAAGATGTCGCTGGCCGCGATGGTGGCCCTGGCTCACGACGTGGTGATCACCGTCGGCGTCTATGCGCTCTCGGGCTTCGAGGTCACACCCGCGACCGTCACCGGCGTCCTGACGATCCTCGGCTTCTCGCTCTATGACACGGTCGTGGTCTTCGACAAGGTCCGAGAGAACACCAAGAACCTTCGTCAGTCCCGCCGCAGTTATGCGCAGGCGGCCAACCTGGCGCTCAACCAGACCCTGGTGCGCTCGATCAACACCTCGCTGGTGGCGTTGATCCCCGTCGGGGCGATCCTCTATGTCGGCGCCGTTCAACTCGGAGCGTCCTCGCTCAAGGACCTCGCGTTGGCGTTGTTCGTCGGAATGGCTGCCGGCACCTACTCCTCGGTCTTCATCGCCACCCCGTTGCTGGTGCACATGAAGGCCAACGAGAGCGAGATCGTGCTGGCCGAGCGTCGCGCCAAGGCGCGGGCACGCCGCGCCGCCGACAAGTACGCCGCGGTGCCCTCGTTCACCGAGGACATGCCGATCCTCGACGAGGACGGCGACGACGTACCCGCCGCAGACTTCGCCGACGACGACGTCGAGGGCCCAGTCGCGCCGACTCGACCGAGTTCGCCCGAGGCGCTCGGCCGCGGCCGAGTGGCACCCACTCAAGCGCGGCCAGTGGGCGAGAGCCCTGCGGCAGGTCGGCCACAGCCGAGTCGCCAGCCTCGCTCCAAGCGCAACAAGAAGTAGGCGAGACGGGGTGACGCCCGCAGAGGTGCTGGCCGGACTGGTTCGCGACGTCCCGGACTTCCCCGAACTCGGGGTGCTCTTCAAGGACATCACGCCTGTGCTGGCCGACCACGCGGCGTTCACTGTCATCGTCGAGGGACTGGCCGCGGCCGGCCGCGACGAACACGGGCGCAGCGTGGTCGACAAGGTGGTCGGCATGGAGGCGCGCGGGTTCATCCTGGCCGCTCCCGTCGCGCTGGCTCTCGGCGTCGGCTTCGTCCCGGTGCGCAAGGCCGGCAAGTTGCCGCGAGAGACGCACGGGGTCTCTTATGCGTTGGAGTACGCCGAGGCCACCCTCGAGATCCACCAGGACGCGGTGCGGCCCGGCGATCGGGTGTTGCTGGTCGACGATGTGCTCGCGACAGGTGGGACGGCCTCGGCCACCCGTGAACTGATCGACCGCTGCGGGGGCACCGCGCTGGCCCTGGCCGTGATGATGGAGTTGAGTTTTCTGCCGGGGCGAGCGGCCATCGGAGACCTTCCGCTGACCGCGCTGACAACTATCTGACCACGATCCGACAACGGCTCGCCTCGGGGCGCGTCATCGGTGCGGCCCGACACTAGACTCGCCAAGATGACCGAGGAGCGCACCGGAGGGGCGGCGGAGACCGGATCGGTGCCGCCGCGCTCGATGCGCGCCCGGTTGGCGCGGGTGGGCACCCGCGCCGCGCCGGGCAACCCGGTCCTCGAGCCGCTGTTCCGCTCGGTGCGTGCCAATCACCCCAAGGCGGATCTGGCGCTGCTCGAGCGCGCCTACAACATCGCGGCCGAGCAGCACGGCACCCAGATGCGCAAGAGCGGTGACCCCTACATCACGCACCCGCTCGCGGTGACCACGATCCTGGCTGACATCGGCATGACCGAGTCGACGCTGGTCGCCTCGCTGCTCCACGACACCGTCGAGGACACGCCCTACACCCTCGACCAGTGCCGAACCGACTTCGGTGACGAGGTTGCCCGACTCGTCGATGGTGTGACCAAGCTCGACAAGGTCAAGTACGGCGACTCGGCGCAGGCCGAGACCATCCGCAAGATGATCGTCGCGATGTCGCGCGACATCAGGGTGTTGGTGATCAAGCTCGCCGACCGACTCCACAACATGCGCACCCTGCGCTATGTCCGCCAGGAGACCCAGGAACGGGTCGCGCGGGAAACCCTCGACATCTATGCGCCGCTCGCCCACCGGCTGGGCATGAACACCATCAAGTGGGAACTCGAGGACCTCGCGTTCGCCACCTTGCACCCCAAGATCTATGACGAGATCGTGCGGATGGTGGCCGATCGGGCGCCCTCTCGCGACCAGTTCCTCGCCGAGGTGATCACCGCCGTCGAGCGGGACCTGCGTGAGGCCAAGATCAAGGCGACCGTCACCGGGCGACCCAAGCACTACTACTCGATCTACCAGAAGATGATCGTGGGTGGCCGGGAGTTCTCCGACATCTACGACCTGGTGGGCATCCGCATCCTGGTGGCCAGCGACCGCGACTGCTACTCGGTCCTCGGCGTCCTGCACTCACGGTGGAACCCGATCCTCGGTCGCTTCAAGGACTACGTGGCGATGCCGAAGTTCAACATGTACCAGTCGCTGCACACGACCGTGATCGGTCCACAGGGCAAGCCGGTGGAGATGCAGATCCGCACCTTCGGCATGCACCGCCGCGCCGAGTACGGCGTCGCCGCGCACTGGAAGTACAAGGAGGACGGACGCAGCGGCGTCGATACCGACAAGGCCGGCGATGTCGATGACATGACCTGGGTCAAGCAGTTGCTCGACTGGCAAAGCGACGTCGAGGACCCGGGGGAGTTCCTCGAGTCACTGCGCTTCGAGATCAACCGCGCCGAGACCTATGTGTTCACCCCGCGGGGCGACGTGATCGCGCTGCCTGCGGGCGCGACACCCGTCGACTTCGCCTACGCGGTGCACACCGAGGTCGGCCACCACACCATCGGCGCCCGCGTCAACGGGCGACTCGTGCCGCTCGAGTCGACCCTCGAGAACGGCGACGTGATCGAGGTCTTCACCTCCAAGTCGCCGACCGCCGGGCCCTCGCGTGACTGGCTCGCCTTCGTGAAGTCCCCACGGGCCCGCTCCAAGATCCGGCAGTGGTTCACCAAGGAACGACGTGAAGAGGCGATCGAGCGCGGCAAGGAGCAGATCGCCAAGTTGATGCGCAAGGAAGGCATGCCGCTCAAACGGCTGCTTTCTCAGGAGTCCCTGACCCAGGTCGCCGAGCACTTCAAACTCGCCGACATCACCGGCCTGTACGCCGCGGTCGGCGAGGGCAACGTCTCGGCGCAGGCAGTGGTGCGCCGGGTCATCGAGATGCACGGCGGCAGCGAGGGCGCCCAGGAGGATCTCGCCGAGGCGGTGACCATCACCGGCCGCCGACAGCGGACCAAGGTCGGATCGGGCGCGTCCGGCGGCGACGTCGGGGTGGTGGTCAAGGGTGCGCCGGACGTGTGGGTCAAGCTCGCCAAGTGCTGCACCCCGGTCCCACCCGACGACATCCTCGGGTTCGTCACCAAGGGCGGTGGCGTCTCGGTGCATCGCGACGATTGCACCAACGCCGCCGAGTTGCGCTCCCACCCCGAGAAACTGCTCGAGGTCGAGTGGGCGCCGTCGGGTCAGTCGACGTTCCTGGTCAACATCCAAGTCGAGGCACTCGACCGGGCCCGGCTGCTGGCCGACATCACGATGGCGCTCTCAGATGTGCACGTCAACATCCTCAGCGCCAGCCTCCAGACCACCCGCAACCGGGTGTCCAAGTCCCGGTTCTCATTCGAGATGGCCGAAGCCAAACACCTCGACTCGGTCCTCAACGCGGTGCGTTCGGTCCCCGGCGTCTTCGACGCCTACCGGGTGACCCAGTGACCGTGCGCGGCGTCGAACCTGGCGCCTAGGAGAAGTCCGCGCTGGCCTGCTTGGCCATGTCGAGGAACGAACGACGAGAGCTGAGGTCGGCCTCCAGTTCGGCGACCAACTTGTCGTTCCCGGCGGCCTTGGCGGACTCGAGGCCTGCCTCGGCCTTGGCGATAGCGGCCTCGAGTTTGGAGATCATGTCGTCGGCACGGGCGGACTTCTCGGGGTCCGAGGCACTCCAGCGCGCCTCCTCGACCGAGCGCACCCTCTGCTCGACGGCGCGCATCCGGCCCTCGAGTTCCTTCATCCGATCGCGCGGCACCTTGCCCGCCGCGTCCCACTTGTCCGCGATGTCGCGGAAGGCCTTCTTGGCGGCCTCGAAATCCCCGCTGGAGTCCAAGGCGGGCAGCAGTGCCTCGGCCTCGATCAGGAGTGCTTCCTTGACCTCGGCATTGGCCGCGAACTCGGCATCGAGCGCGGAGTTCGCCGCATCCCGAGCCCCGAAGAAGGTGTCCTGTGCGGCGCGGAACCGGGTCCACAACTCGTCATCGATGTCCTTGGGTGCCGGTCCGGCGGCCTTCCACAGGCTCATCAGGTCGCGGTACTTGCCCGAGGTCGGGCCCCACTCGGTGGACTGTGCGAGGGCCTCGGCTTCCTTGACCAGCCGCTCCTTGACGACTCGAGCGCCTTCGCGCTTCTCGTTCTGTTCGGCGAAGTGGGCCTTGCGGCGTCGGGTGTAGCTGGTCCGTGCGGCCGAGAACCGTTTCCACAGTTCATCGTCGGAGGCGCGATCGATGCGGGGGAGCGCCTTCCACTCATCAAGGAGTACCCGGAGCCGATTCGCTCCGGCCCGCCAGTCGTTGCCGGTGGCGAGCTTCTCGGCCTCCTCGACCAACTTCTCCTTGGCCGACTTGGCCTCCACGACCCGCTGGGCCTTCTCGGCCTTGCGGGCTTCGCGTTGCGAGGCGATCAGCGGCCGCAGCGCCTCGAGGCGGCCGGTCAGCGAGACGAGGTCTCCCACGGCGTTGGCTTCGGCGACCTGCGCCGAGACGGTCCGCACCGATTCGGTGGCCTCCTCGGGAGACATCACCCCTGAGCGGATGCGCTGCTCGAGCAGCTCGACCTCGAAGGCCAGCGCCGCGAATCTTTCGGTGAAGAAGTGCAGCGCCTCCTCGGGCGTGCCCACCGGGTAGTGCCCCACGGCACGCTCGCCGTCGGCGGTTCGAACAAAGACTGTGCCGTCGTCATCGACACGGCCCCACTCGTGGCTAGTCACTGCACCCTCGCTGCTGTTCACGGTTTTGTCCGATGACACGAGCCTCACTCTAGGTGCGAGGAGCCGCGAGCACGAGCGCGGCCAATACCGATGCGACTTAGTGACCTTCGGCTGGATAGCCTGACGCGGTGCTGATCGCCGGATTCCCCGCAGGACCATGGGGCACCAACTGCTACGTCGTCGCGACGGGACCCGGCGCGGAGTGTGTCGTGGTGGACCCCGGGATGGATGCCACCCAAGGTGTCGCGGAGGTGGTCCGCGAACACAAACTCAAGCCCGTCAGCGTCCTGGTCACCCACGGGCATGTCGACCACATGTGGTGCGTGGCTCCGGTGGCCGGCACCTACGACGCCACCGCCTGGGTGCACCCGGCCGACCGTCACCTGCTCTCGGACCCGATGGCGGGCATGTCGAAGGAGTCGAGCCAGATGCTGCTCGGCGGTGACTACTCGTGGGCCGAACCAGACGACGTCCGCGAGTTGGCCGATCTTCAAGAACTCGAACTCGCCGGCCTGCGATTCGTGGTGGACCACACCCCCGGCCACACCGAGGGGTCGGTGACGTTCCGGACTCCGTATGAGCAACAGGACATCTCCGAGGTGATGTTCTCCGGCGACCTGCTCTTCGCCGGATCCATCGGCCGCACCGATCTCCCCGGCGGGGATCACCCCACGATGCTCAGAAGCCTGGCGACCAAGGTGCTGCCCCTGGCCGACGACATCGTGGTCCTGCCCGGGCACGGGGAGCAGACCTCCATCGGACGCGAGCGGGCGACCAACCCCTACCTCCAAGACCTCCCCGTCGCATGAGCGGCAAACCGACTCCGCTCAGCGGATTCCCGGAGTTGCTGCCGGCCGAGCGCGTCGTCGAGCAGCAGGTCATCGACACGCTGCGCCGAGTCTTCGAACTGCACGGCTTCGCCGGCATCGAGACCCGTGTCGTCGAACCACTCGACCGACTGGCCAAGGGCGGTGAGATCGACAAGGAGATCTACGGCCTGCACCGCCTCCAGGGCGAGGCCGAAGGTCGCGACGTCGACCCCAGTCGCCAGTTGGGACTCCACTTCGACCTGACGGTGCCGTTCGCACGCTACGTCCTGGAGAACTCCGGCAAGTTGGAGTTCCCCTTCCGTCGCTACCAGATCCAGCCGGCCTGGCGGGGGGAGCGACCCCAGGTGGGCCGCTACCGCCAGTTCACCCAGGCCGACGTCGACATCGTCGGGCAGGGCGAACTCGGGTTCCATCACGATGTCGAGGTCATGCGGGTGATGGTGGCGGCGATCGCGGCGCTGCCGTTCCCGCCGGTGAGTTTCCAGTTCAACAACCGCAAACTCATCCAGGGGTTCTACCGCGGACTGGGCCTCACCGACGTGACGGCAGCCATCCGGGTGATCGACAAACTCGACAAGATGCCGCGCGAGGTGGTCGTCGAGCAGTTGACGACCTTGGCCGGCGCCTCCCCTGAGCAGGCGGAGCAATGCCTGCGCCTGGCCTCGATCCGGGTCAGCGACACCTCCTTCGTCGAGGAGGTGCGCGCCCTCGGCGTCGAGGACGACCTGCTCGAGACCGGCCTGACCGAACTCGCCGCCGTGATCGAGGGTTGCGCGGCTGCCGCCAGCGACCGGGTCTCGGTCGAGGCCAACCTGCGCATCGCCCGCGGCCTGGACTACTACACCGGCACCGTCGTGGAGATCTTCATGGCGGGCTATGAGCACCTCAAGTCGGTCGGCGGCGGCGGCAGGTACGACGCGCTGGCCGACGACGGGAAGAACACCTATCCCGGCGTCGGTGTCTCCCTCGGTGTTTCGCGCACCGTGGTGCCGTTGGTGGCCGACGGCGTGCTGAGCGCAAGCCGGTCGGTGCCCAGCGCCGTGCTGGTGGCACTGGCCACAGAGGAGTCCCGACCCTCCAGCGAGGCCGTGGCGGCCGCGCTGCGCAGCCGCGGGATCCCCTGCGAGGTGGCGGCGGCCCCGCAGCGATTCGGCAAGCAGATCCGCACCGCCGAACGCCGCGGCATCCCGTTCGTGTGGTTCCCGGCCGATGCCGAGACCAACCATCACGTCAAAGACATCCGCAGCGGGGACCAGGTCGAGGCCGATCCGGCCCTCTGGACCCCACCCGACCAGGACCTCCGACCCCAGGTCGTGGTCTCGCCGAGTTCGACCATCAAGGAGACACAGTGATTCGCACCCATGACGCCGGGGCTCTTCGAGCCGAACACGCCGGCGAGACCGTGACGCTGGCCGGCTGGGTGGCCGCCCGTCGTGATCACGGCGGGGTGGTCTTCCTCGATCTGCGCGAGGCCAGCGGGGTGGTGCAGGTGGTGGTGCGCAACGAGGACCAGGCCCACGCGCTGCGCAACGAGTACTGCATCAAGGTCGTGGGCCAGGTGGTCCACCGCGAACCCCACAACATCAACCCCGACCTGCCCACCGGTGAGATCGAGGTGGTCGCGGGCGAACTCGAGGTGCTCAGCGCTTCGGCGCCGCTGCCGTTCCCGATCGACGATCACGTCGAGGTGGGGGAGGAGGCGCGGCTCAAGCACCGCTACCTCGACCTGCGCCGCTCGGGGCCCAACGCCGCACTGCGGCTGCGGAGCAAGGTCAACAAGGCGGCTCGCGACGTGCTCGACCGGCACGACTTCGTCGAGATCGAGACGCCGACCCTGACCCGGTCGACACCCGAGGGCGCGCGCGACTTCCTGGTGCCTGCGCGGCTCCAACCCGGGAGTTGGTACGCGCTGCCGCAGAGCCCGCAGTTGTTCAAGCAGCTGTTGATGGTGGCCGGCATGGAGCGCTACTACCAGATCGCGCGCTGCTACCGCGACGAGGACTTCCGGGCCGACCGTCAACCCGAGTTCACCCAGCTCGACATCGAGATGAGCTTCGTCGACCAGGAGGACGTCATCGCGTTGATGGAGGACGTGCTGGCCGCGATGTGGGAGCTGATCGGCGTCGAGATCCCGCGCCCGATCCCGAGGATGACCTACGCCGAGGCGATGAGGAGGTACGGCACCGACAAGCCGGACCTGCGGATGGGCATCGAGCTCGTCGAGTGCACCGACTACTTCGCCGACACGCCGTTCCGCGTCTTCCAGTCCGAGTACGTCGGCGCCGTGGTGATGCCGGGCGGGGCGAGCCAGCCACGCAAGAAGCTGGACGCCTGGCAGGAGTGGGCCAAGCAGCGGGGCGCCAAGGGGCTGGCCTACGTGCTGATCCAGGACGACGGTGAACTCGGCGGACCGGTGGCCAAGAACCTCTCCGAGCAGGAGCGGGCCGGCCTGGCCGCGCATGTGGGAGCCGAACCCGGTGACTGCGTCTTCTTCGCCGCTGGGCCCACCAAGTCGAGCCGGGCGCTGCTCGGGGCCGCGCGCCTCGAGATCGGTCGCCGCGGCGGTCTGATCGACGAGTCGGCATTCGCCTTCACCTGGGTCGTCGACGCCCCCATGTTCGAGCCGAGTGCCGAGACCATCGCCAGCGGCGACGTGGCGGTGGGCGCAGGCGCCTGGACCGCGGTGCACCACGCGTTCACCGGGCCCAAGCCCGAGTTCGCCGACACCTTCGACACCGACCCCGGCAGTGCTTTGGCCTACGCCTACGACATCGTGTGCAACGGCAACGAACTCGGGGGCGGCTCGATCCGAATCCACCGGGAAGACGTCCAGAAGCGGGTCTTCGCGGTGATGGGGCTCAGCGATGAACAGGCCGAGGAGAAGTTCGGGTTCCTGCTCGATGCATTCAAGTTCGGCGCGCCTCCCCATGGCGGGATCGCCGTGGGCATGGACCGGATCTGCGCCCTGCTCGCCGGGACCGACTCGATCCGCGACGTGATCGCGTTCCCCAAGTCTGGCGGCGGACTCGACCCGCTGACCGACGCTCCGGCCGCCATCACTCCTCAACAACGTAAAGAAGCGGGAGTTGACGCCCCGCCGCTGCAAGTTGTCCCGCCACAGGGCCGTTACGACGGATGACCCCTGGAATCTGGTGGAGACCAGATCGTTATCTGCCGTAAACCCACATTGGCGCTTGCGTCACATAGAGTCGCGTCCGGATTGTCGGCTGCAAGGCACCCGTAACCCGGGTTCCAGCAAGCGCCGGTGACGCCCAATGACCATCCAGATTGAGGTGCCATGACTTCTCCGCTGCAAGAATCTGCGCTCGAGGCTGCCGAGCCGAGCGCGGGAGCGACGGAGATCACGGGCATTGCCAGCAAGTCGCCCGGCCAGCTTGCCTTCGCGAGGTTCCGCAAGGACAAGAAGTCGATGGTCTCGCTCTACATCGTCATCTTCTATCTGCTTGCCGCGATCGCAGCGCCGATCCTGGTCAAGACCGGCGTGCTCGACCCGCTGACCACCAACCTGCACCTCCTGGATGCGAACTCGTTGCCCTCGGGCGACTGGTGGGGCATGAGTTGGGACCACCCGCTCGGAGTCGAGCCCGGCGCGGGCCGCGACGTCCTCAGCCGGATCTGGTACGGCATCACCTTCTCGCTGGTGGTCGCGCTCTCGGGCTCGCTGATCGCCGTCACCGTCGGCGTCGCCCTCGGCATCATCGCCGGCTACACCGGCGGCTGGGTCGACTCGATCATCGGCCGGGTCATCGACCTCGTGCTGGCCTTCCCGCAGACCCTCCTGCTGCTGGCCGCCGCGCCGCTGGGGGTGGCTCTGCTCACCGAAAACCTGCACGTGCCGGAGGGCCCGCTCTCGCAGGGCATGTTCGTGGTCCTCGTCCTCGGGTTGTTCGGCTGGACCGGCACCGCCCGCCTCATCCGCGGACAGGTGCTCTCGCTGCGCGAGCGCGAGTTCATCGATGCGGCACGGCTGTTCGGTGCCAGTCGGCGGCGCATCTGGTTCAAGGAGTTGCTGCCCAACCTGTGGGCTCCGGTCCTGGTGACCTTCACCCTCTACATGCCGGCCTTCATCTCGGCCGAGGCTGCCCTGGCCTACCTGGGTGTCAGCGTCCGGCCGCCGACGCCGACGCTCGGCAACGTGCTCAACGACGCGCTGCAGTACGCCGGCGCCGACTTCCTCTGGTTCTTTGCGCCGGCCTTCCTGATCGCCCTGATCGTCGTCTCGTTCAACCTGCTCGGCGACGGCCTGCGCGATGCCCTCGACCCCAAGGCCGAACGCTGATCCACCGACACACCACAGTTTTTCGGCGAACTCGAGCCGAAGATAGCGCCGGAACGGCGCATGAATAACAAGGAGAGGTAATGGCCAAGATGCGAAAGCGGATGGTCGCACTGGGCGGGGCAACAGCCATGTTGATGGCTACCCTCGCGGCATGTGGCGGCGACTCCGGAAGCAGCGGCAACAACGGGGACGGCAACGACACCCCGAGCGCCAAGGGCGGCACGCTGCTGTACCTGCAGCACTTCCCGTTCGAAAGCACCGACCCGCAGCGGATCTACTACGGCGTTGAGCTCGCCAACTTCCGCCGCACCCTGTACCGCTCCCTTGTTGCGTTCCCGTTCAACGAGGACCCCGACATCGCCAACACCCCGGTGCCCGACCTGGCCACCGACACGGGTACCTCTTCTGAGGGTGGCGCGGTGTGGTCCTTCACGCTGAAGGACGGCATCAAGTGGGAAGACGGCTCCGACATCACGTGTGAGGACTTCAAGTACGGCGCGTCTCGTGCGTTCGCCGACGACATCCTCACCGGTGGCGCGGGCTTCTACCTGAAGGGCTACCTGGACATCCCGGAGGGCGGCTACAGCGGCCCCTACTCCGGCAAGGGCCAGGAGAACTTCGACAAGGCCGTCACCTGCGATGGCAACACGATCACCTACAGGTTCAACAAGCCGTGGCCGGACTTCCCGCTCTCGGTGGCGTCCCTGATGGCGACCGACCCCTACAAGGAGTCGTTCGACAAGGGTGACAAGTCGAAGTTCACGGTTCTGTCCAACGGTCCCTACAAGATCGAGGGCAACAAGTGGAACGTGAACAAGGGCGCGACCCTGGTTCGCAACGAGGAGTACGACCCCTCGACGGACAGCCCTGACCTCCTGCGTCAGGCCAACCCGGACCAGATCGACTACGAGCTCTACACCGAGTCCGAGCCGATCATCGAGCGTCTGATCGCCGATGGTGGCGACGACAGGAACGCTGTCACGGCAGCGCGTATCCCGCCGTCGTTCTTCAGCCAGATCGAGGGTCCGATCGCGGACCGCGCGACCCTGGTTGAGTCGCCCTACAACAGCTACCTCGTGCCGAACCACGAGAAGCTGACCGACGTGAAGGTGCGTCAGGCACTGGCTCTGGCCACCAACATGAACGGTCGACTCCAGACCCTCGGTGGCGACAAGGCCGGTGTTCCTGCCTACTCGATCATCAACCCGGGCCTGCCTGGCTACAGCGAGCAGGAGCAGTTCACCGGTCACGATGATGGTGACCCCGAGGGTGCCAAGGCGCTCCTCGAGGAGGCCGGCGTCACGCTGCCGTACCCGATCACCTTCACCTACGGCCAGTCCGACACCAACGACAAGGCCGCAGCAGTGCTCGCCGAGGGTTGGGAGAAGGCCGGTTTCAAGGTCAAGCTCGACCCGCTGGCTGACACCTACTACGACATCATCAGCCTCCCCGACAAGGAGTCCGATGTTGTCCTCGCAGGTTGGGGTGCTGACTGGCCCTCGGCAATGACGGTTCTGCCGCCGTTGTTCGACAGCCGGGCGAACTTCGCTACTGATGACGACGGAAACGTGACCAACCTTGGTCAGGACTACGGCGCCTACCAGAGCGACGAGTTCGAGTCGCTGGTCGACCAGGCCGCTACGGCGCCCGACATCGACACGCAGAACGACCTGCTCACCCAGGCCGACACCCTGCTGGCGAACGACGTCGCCTACATCCCGCTCGACACCACCAGCTTCTACTGGCTGCGCGGTTCGGGTATCACTGGATTCATGACGGACGCAGCGTCGTCGTCGTACCCGGACCTCGGTCCGATCGGCGTCACGCAGTGATCGTGGGCGGGAGCTAGTTCGCTAGCACCCGCAGGGTGGGGGCCCGATCCGGGCCCCCACCCGTCCCTCGTCCGGCCGCTAGCCGGTCCACGACGAGAACAGACTTTTCAGCAATCGAAATCAGAGAGGTCGAACGTGTTCGCCTATCTCATCCGTCGCATCACGGTGGGCATCATCTTGCTGCTTGCCCTGAGCCTGATGACGTTCGTCCTCTTCTTCGCCACACCTGTCGACCCCGTGCGCTTCGCGTGCGGCAAGAACTGCACGCCCGAGCGTCGCATCACCACCGAGAAGTCGCTCGGCTACGACAAGCCGACCGTTGAGCAGTGGGCACTGTTCATGAAGGGCGTCGTGGCCGGACGCCAGTTCCCCGCCGACCCTGAACTTCGCGCGAGCAGTCCCGAGATCGTCGTCGACTGCGCGCGACCCTGCTTCGGCTACTCCCAGTTCAACGCCACCACCGTCAACGAGATCATCAAGGAGTCCGCGCCGATCTCGATATCGCTTGCGCTGGTGGCCCTGTTCATCTGGCTGACCCTCGGCGTCTTATTCGGGCTCCTGGCCGCAGTCACCAAGGGATCCCTCATCGATAGAGGCATCGTCGGGTTGACGCTGATCGTCTTCGCGTTCCCGACGTTCTTCATCGGCACCTTCATGCTCAAGTTCATCGCGATCAAGTGGCGACTGGTCCCACTGCCTCGCTATGAGAACTTCGTCGACGGGGTCGGGCCCTGGCTCCTCAACCTCCTGTTGCCGGCTCTGACCCTGGCCTTGGTCTATCTGGCCGGGTATGTCCGGATGACGCGGGCCTTCGTGTTGGAGTCCCTCAGCGAGGACTACATCCGCACCGCCAAAGCCAAGGGGCTCGCGCCGCGCAAGGTGCTGTTCAAGCACGCCCTTCGTGCCGCGTTGACCCCGTTGGTCACCCTGGTCGGACTCGACTTCGCCAGCCTGCTCGGCGGCGCGATCATCACCGAGTCGGTGTTCAGTTTCTATGGCCTCGGCGCCGCCGCGGTCCGGGCGAACCGGGCCTATGACCTGCCGACGCTGATCGGACTCTTGTTGTTGGCCGGGTCGTTCGTGATCTTCGCCAACATCATCGTCGACATCCTGTACGCCTACATCGACCCCCGAGTCCGGCTCACCTGAGACGACGAGACCGGAACCAGGAGAGCGCGCAATGAGCACACCATTCCTCTCGGTGGAGGACCTCAAGGTCCACTTCCCGACCCCTGACGGCGTCGTGAAAGCCACCGACGGACTGTCCTTCACCCTCGAGAAGGGACGCACCCTCGGAATCGTGGGTGAGTCCGGGTCCGGGAAGTCGGTCTCGTCCTCGGCGATCCTCGGCCTGCACCGGGGCTCCAACGCCCAGGTCAGCGGCCGGATCGTGCTCGACGGGGTCGACCTGCTCGCGATCAGTGACGCCGACATGCGCGCCAAACGAGGGGCCGAGGTCGCGATGATCTTCCAGGACCCGCTCTCGGCCATGCACCCCTATTACACCGTCGGCAACCAGATCGCCGAGGCCTACCGGGTGCACAACGAGGTCTCCAAGCGGGCCGCGCGCACCAGGACCATCGAGATGCTCGAACGGGTCGGGATCCCGCAGCCCGACCGACGCGTCGATGACTACCCGCACCAGTTCTCCGGCGGAATGCGGCAGCGCGCGATGATCGCGATGGCGCTGATCAACAACCCGGGGTTGCTGATCGCGGACGAGCCGACCACGGCACTCGATGTCACCGTGCAGGCACAGATCCTCGATCTGCTCCAAGACCTCCAGCGAGACTTCGACGCCGCGGTCATCCTGATCACCCACGACCTGGGCGTGGTCGCCGAGATGTCTCACGATGTGCTGGTGATGTACGGCGGCAAAGCGGTGGAGTACGGCGAGGCCAAAGAGATGTTGTCGCACCCCGAGATGCCCTACACGTGGGGGCTGCTGTCCAGTGTTCCCGACGTCAAGGGCGACACCTCACTGCCGTTGGTGCCGATCCCTGGCAACCCACCGAGCCTGCTCACCCCGCCCCCCGGATGCCACTTCCACCCGCGGTGCGCCCACGTCGACAAGGTCCCCGGCGACCTGTGCAGCACCGAGATGCCCGAACTGACCCCCGGCAAGCGCAGTGAGAACCACCTCAAGAGGTGTCACCTGCCTGACGCGGAGGCTGTTTTCCAGAAGGAAATTGCCGCCATCATCGGCGCGAAGGCGGTTCACGAATCATGAGCGAGATCTCCTCAGCAACCGCGCAGTCCTCCTCCTCGCAGGCGCGCACCGGCAAGCCCATCCTCGAGGTCAACGACCTCAAGATGTACTTCCCGGTCAAGTCGTCCGGAGTCATCCGTCGCACCATCGGGCACGTCCAGGCTGTCGACGGCGTCTCGTTCCAGGTGCCCCAGGGTGGCTCCTTGGGTCTGGTGGGTGAGTCGGGCTGTGGCAAGTCGACCACCGGGCGCCTGGTCACCCGGCTCTACAAGCCCACCGGTGGCTCGATCAGCTTCGACGGCTCCGACATCACCAACCTGACCTCCAACGCGCTGCAGCCTCTGCGCCGTGAGGTGCAGATGATCTTCCAGGACCCCTACACCTCGCTGAACCCTCGGCACACGATCGGCTCCTTGGTGGGTGCGCCGCTCTACATCCACAAGATGCTGCCCAAGGACAAGGTGCTGGGTCGGGTCCAGGAGTTGCTCGAGATCGTCGGTCTCAACCCCGAGCACTACAACCGCTATCCCCACGAGTTCTCCGGTGGGCAACGGCAACGCATCGGCATCGCGCGCGCGCTCACGCTGCAGCCCAAACTGCTCGTGGCCGACGAGCCGGTCTCGGCGTTGGACGTCTCGATCCAGGCCCAGGTGATCAACCTCCTGCAGCAGGTGCAGAAGGAGTTCGAGATCGCCTTCTTGTTCATCGCCCACGACCTCGCGGTGGTGCGTCACTTCTGCCCCGAGGTGGCGGTGATGTATCTGGGCAAGATCGTTGAGATCGCCGACCGCGAGACGCTCTATGACCGTCCGCACCACCCCTACACCCAGGCGTTGCTGTCGTCGGTTCCCGACGTGGGCGAAGTGGTGCGAGGCACCCAGCGCGAGCGCATCAGGCTGGAGGGCGATGTGCCCAGCCCGATCAACCCTCCGTCGGGGTGTCGGTTCCGCACCAGGTGCTCGTTCGCTCAGGAGATCTGCACCCGGGTCGAGCCGCCCCTGCTTCAGATCGGCAAGCGTCACAAGGTGGCCTGCCACTTCGCCGGCGAACTCGGCAAGCACCCGGTCACCCCGGTCACCACACAACTCCTGGGTGTCGATGACAAGGGTGCCCCGGTCGCCGGTGCCACCCCGAGCACCGACCTGGTCAACGACCCGGGCTATGCCGACCGTTGGTACGACCTGGAGCGCAAGTCGGTCGTCGGGAGTTGACCGCGTGCCGGGCGACCGGCGGCGGGCGACGGCTCTCGTAGGCTACTGACGTGGATGGTCTCTTCGATGTCGAACTCGACGTCGAAGCGAGCGCACCCACGGGCGGTGGGTCGCTGTCCGGCGAGGTCGGTGCCTCCGCCCCGCTCGCGGTCCGGATGCGACCGCGCACCCTCGACGAGCTCGCGGGCCAGACGCAGTTGCGTGCGCCGGGATCGCCACTGCGCCAGGTCCTCGACGCCGACCAATCGCTCTCGCTCCTGCTGTGGGGGCCCCCGGGCACGGGCAAGACCACGATCGCCTCGATCCTGAGCAGGCAGACCAACCGACGCTTCGTCGAGGTCTCGGCGGTCTCGGCCGGGGTCAAAGAGGTGCGTGCCGCCATCGAAGGTGCGCGGGCCACGCTGGTCGCCACCGGGCAAGAGACGGTGCTGTTCGTCGACGAGGTGCACCGATTCAGCAAGGCGCAGCAGGATGCGTTGCTCCCCGGTGTGGAGAACCGGTGGGTCAACCTGGTGGCAGCCACCACCGAGAACCCCTTCTTCTCGGTGATCTCGCCGTTGCTGTCTCGCAGCCTCCTGCTGCGACTGGAGTCCCTCACCGATCAGGACATCCGGTCCGTCATCGAGCGCGCACTGCACGACGAACGGGGTCTGGGTGGGCGCCTCACCCTTGAGGAGGATGCCCGAGACCATCTCGTCCGCCTCGCCGGTGGTGACGCGCGTCGTTCCCTGACCTACCTCGAAGCGGCAGCCGGCGCCGCTGCCGCCCGCGAGTCCACCACCATCGATCTCGAGACCGCCGAGACGGCCGTCGATCAGGCGGCGGTGCGCTACGACCGCCAGGGCGATCAGCACTACGACGTCATCAGCGCCTTCATCAAGTCGGTGCGTGGCTCGGACGCGGACGCCGCGCTGCACTATCTGGCCCGCATGTTCGAGGCAGGGGAGGACCCTCGGTTCATCGCCCGCCGTCTGGTCATCTTGGCCTCCGAAGACATCGGTCTGGCCGACCCTTCGGCCCTGACGACCGCGGTGGCCGCCGCCCAAGCGGTGCAGTTGATCGGCATGCCGGAGGCGCGACTCAACCTGGCCCAGGCGACCATCGCCTTGGCGGTGGCGCCGAAGTCCAACGCGGTGACCACGGCCATCACGGCAGCGGTGGCCGACGTGAAGGCCGGCCGGATCGGCCAGGTGCCGGCGACGATGCGAGATGCCCACTACGAGGGGTCGAAGTCACTGGGACACGGCGCCGAATACATCTACAGCCACGACGCCGCCTACGGCATCGCAACCCAGCAATACGCCCCGGACACCGTGCTCGACGAGCACTACTACCGACCGACCGCCCTCGGAGCCGAAGCCGCGGTCAAGGAGCGCTGGGAGCGAGTGCGGCGGATCGTGCGCGGCGAGGACCAGACGCCCTCCTGATCGACGCGGACGAGAGGCTAGGCTCGGTGGTCATGATGGTGCTGCTCGTGGCCGTAGTCGGCGTCCTTGCGCTGACGGTCATCGCGGTCTCCTTGCTCGCGCTGCGGTTGGCCCGACGCGTCGCGCGTCTGGAGAGTCGGACGGACCAGGCCGATCACTCGGTTCGGACCGGCTCCGGGACAGCGCGCCAGGTGTCTGCTGAGACCGAGGTCGGCGTCGAGGTGAGTCGGCCCGAACCGGCGGAGTACCTCATCACGCGGGTGGGCGAGATCGCCGCGGAGGACCCCGAACCGGTGCCGGCACTGCCTCCCGCGCTGTTCGCGGACGTCGTAGCCCGCGAGACCATGGTGCGCGCCGCGTCGCTGGTCTACGGACTACGCCGCGCCCTGGCGCCGGAGACCCGCAACCGGATCCGCTTCGAGATGCGCCGCGAGGTCAAGCGATCACGCAAGCAGCGCCGCGCCGACCTGCGCACGGCCCGCCGCGAGTGGGAGGCGCGCCAGCGCCAGAGTCTCGACGACCAGGCATCCGCAGCATGACCCGCGGGCTCTGGTTCGTGGCCGGGGCCGGCGTCGGTGTCTATGCCATGGTTCGTGGCCGCCGCGCCGCCGAGGCGATGACGATCGACGGGGTGACCGACCGCCTCAAGGGAGCAGAGGTCGGGTGGCAGATGTTCCGCCACGAGGTCGCCGCCGGCATGGCCGAGAAGGAAACACAGTTGCGTGAGCGCCTGGCTCTCGCGCCTCAGGTAAGACCGGAGTTGAACCCCGGACCCACCGCAGACCGAACAGATGAGGAACAACCCTGATGGACACCGCGGAGATCCGCCGACGCTTCCTCGCCCACTTCGAGGCGGGCGGGGCGGTCGGGGCGCACACGCCGGTGCCGTCGGCCTCCTTGCTGCTCGACGACCCCAACCTGTTGTTCGTCAACGCCGGCATGGTGCCGTTCAAGCCCTACTTCCTCGGTCAGGAGGCCGCCCCCTACCCCCGGGCGGTGAGCGTGCAGAAGTGCGTGCGCACGCCCGACATCGAAGACGTCGGCAAGACCACGCGGCACGGCACCTTCTTCGAGATGTGCGGCAACTTCTCCTTCGGGGACTACTTCAAACAAGG
>JBFIDC010000008.1:0-22210 GCA_041581495.1 Nocardioides sp.
GAGCGTGCCGGCGACCGGCGAGGGGATCTCGGTGTCGACCTTGTCGGTGGAGACCTCCAGCAGCGGTTCGTCGACGGCGACCTCGTCGCCGACCGACTTCAGCCAGCGGGTGACGGTGCCCTCGGTGACGGACTCGCCCAGTGCCGGGAGGGTGACTTCGGTGGCCATGGAGCTCCTTCGCTCATTGGTCTGTTGCTACGGGTTGTGAGTTTGCCTGTGACTCGCTGGGTGGTGCGCTCAATGGTGGATCAGGACTACGAATGCGCGTGCAGCGCCTTGCCGGCCAGGGCGAGATGAGCCTCGCCGAGGGCTTCGTTCTGTGTGGGGTGTGCGTGGACCAGGGGGGCGACGTCTTCGGGGTGCGCCTCCCAGCCATAGATGAGTTGCGCCTCGCCGATCAGTTCACCGACGCGGTCGCCGACCAGGTGGATGCCCACGACGGGGCCGTCGACCCGCTGGACGAGTTTGACGAAGCCCTGGGTCTTGAGGATCTGGCTCTTGCCGTTGCCGCCGAGGTCGTAGGTCAGCGTCTTGATCGCCTCGGCGCCGTGGCGCTCGGCGGCCTGTGCCTCGGTGAGCCCCACCGAGGCCACCTCGGGCCGGGAATAGGTGACGCGGGGGATGGCGGTCTCGTCGATGGGAGCGGGGGCGAGTCCGGCGATCATCTCGGCGACGAAGATGCCCTGCTGGAATCCGCGGTGCGCCAGTTGGAGGCCGGGCACGATGTCGCCGACCGCCCAGAGATTCACGACGCCGGTCCGGCACGACGCGTCGGTGACCACGAAACCGCGGTCGAGGCGCACGCCGTGCTCCTCGAAGCCCAGGCCGTCGGTGACCGGGCCGCGACCCACCGCCACCAGCATGAGCTCGGCTTCGAGCACACTCTGCTCGCCGTTGGCGCCCTCGACGGTGACCGCGACGCCGTCCTCGGTGGTCGTCACGCTCTGGAACGGCGTGGAGGTGCGCATCGTGATCTTGCGCTTGCGGAACGCGCGTTCCAGTGCCTTGGAACAGGCTTCGTCCTCGGCTGGGACCAGTCGCGGCAGCGCCTCGAGAATGGTGACCTCGGCCCCGAAGCTTCGCCACACGCTGGCGAACTCGCACCCGATGACACCGCCGCCGAGCACGATCACCGACCGTGGGACCCGGTCGAGTCGCAGCGCCTGCTCGGAGGTGATGACGCGTTCGCCGTCGATCTCGAGACCGGGCAGCGTGCGTGGGTAGGAACCGCTGGCCAGGACGAGGTTCTCGCCCGAGTAGCTCGCTTCGGCGCCGTCGGCGGCCGTCACGGTGACCTCGTTCGGCCCGCTGAGGCGCCCGCGCCCCTCGATCACCGTGATGCCACGACCCGTGATCAGCCCGGTCAACCCCTTGTGCAACCGGGAGACCACACCGTCGGCGTAGGCGTTGACGCCCGGCATGTCCACACCCTCGAGGGTTGCCTGGATGCCGAACTGGCCGGCCTCACGGGCGCTGTCGGCGACCTCGGCCGCGTGGAGGAGCGCTTTGGTCGGGATGCAGCCGACGTGCAGGCAGGTGCCGCCGAGCTTGTCCTGCTCGACCAGTCCCACGGTGAGTCCGAGTTGCGCCGCCCGAAGGGCACAGGCGTACCCACCGGAACCGGCCCCCAGAATGAGCACATCGAAGTCGGCCATTGCCCCATCTTTGCACTACACCGGCCACGGCCGTCCGTGTCCTCCCGAGGGCGTTGCTGACCGCCTGATGGGTCGCGAGGCACACTTGGGCGCATGTCGTGGAAGGACCGGTTCCGCCGGACGCCGGGAAACAAGACCAGCAAGCCCTCGCGCGATGGGTTCCGCACGGGGTCCACGCGCGTGCGGGCCGCCGACTCCTTCGACCAATCCCACCTGCATGAGTGGGTCGCGCAACGGCGTGGAGTCGAGGGTTTCGTCGAGCCCCGGACCGCGGTGAGCGACGTGACCCTGTTGCTGGTGGCTCACGACGGTGAGTGGACCCGACGCCGCGTGGCCTCGGTCGAGTGGGCGCACAAGTTCTGCAACACCCACCAGATCCCCTCCTACGACGCGGCCGTCGTCGGGATTCCTCAGCGGATGCGCGACTTCAACCGCCGCAAGAAGCTCGAAGGCGGCCTGTAGCCAGGCCGAACCAGGCCGGGTCAGGAAGACGTGGCCGCAAGCCCCCGGGCGTAGTCGACCAGGGTGGCCACCGCCCAACCGGTTCCGCCGGCGCTCACGTGGCCCGAGGGGCCGCCGGAGTTCCACGCCGGGCCCGCGATGTCGAGGTGTGCCCACGGCAGGCCCTGGGTGAACTCACGCAAGAAGGCGGCCGCGAACAGCCCGCCGCCCCAACGGACCCAATCGTGCTGGGCGAGATCGGCGATCTTGCTGCCATGGATCCGCTCGTCCATGCCCTCGGGGATGGGCATGGGCCAGTGCAGTTCGCCGGCGGTCCGCGAGGCCGCCGCCACGGCCTCGACGATCTCCTCCGAGCCCATCACGCCGGCGATCTTGTCGCCGAGGGCGACGACCATCGCTCCGGTCAGGGTGGCCACGTCGAGGATGACGTCGGGTTTGGCCTCCACCGCTCGTCCCAAAGCGTCGGCGAGGACCAGTCGGCCCTCGGCGTCGGTGTTGAGGACCTCGACGGTGGTGCCGCCGTACATCGTGAGGACATCGCCGGGCCGGATCGCGCGTCCGGAGACCATGTTCTCGGCCATCGGCACGAACGTGCTCACCTTGATCGGCAACTTGAGCCGTGCGATCGCGCAGGTCGCCTGGACGACGGCTGCCGCCCCGGCCATGTCGGTCTTCATGTCACTCATCGAGGCGGCCGGCTTGATCGAGAGGCCGCCGGAATCGAAGGTGATGCCCTTGCCGACCAGCGCCAGATGGGCGACGGGCTTGGCGGGGGAGTAGGTCAACTCGACCAGGCGAGGCGGGGCGTCCGAGGCCTTGCCGACCCCGAGGATCCCGCCGCAGCCGAGTTCTGCCAGCGCGGCCTCGTCGAAGACCCGGGCCGTGACCTTGCGCGCCCCTCTGCCCTTCGAGGCGGTCTTGGCGGCCTCCACGACGGCGTCGGCGAAAGCCGGCGGGGTCAGATCGCCCGGAGGGGTGTTGACCCAGTTGCGGGTCGCCATCACGGCCTCGGCCACGATCTGGGCCTCCTCGACGGCGGTGACCATCTCGCTGCGTCGTGCAGCCGCACTGAAGACCACGACGTCGCCGGGTCGGGATGAGGAACCGCTCTCCTTCGACGCCTTCTTGTAGGTGGTGAAGGTGTAACCACCCAGCAGGAATCCCTCGACGACGGCGCGCGCGGTCTCGGGTGCGGCGGCCGGCAGGGCCAGTCCGACCGAGGCCGCGTTGGTGACGGCGCGCGCAGCGGAGCCGGCGCCGCGACGTACGGCGTCGGCGGAGGGACCCGAGGAGTCGGGTGCGCCGAGCCCGACCAGGACGAGGAGCCCGGCGTTGACCGCATCGGTGGTCGGCACCTGCAGGACTTCGCCGGCCTTGCCGGTGGCGCCCAACGTGGACAGCAATGGCCGCCAGCGACGGCCATAGGCCTTGGCCACGTCCTCACCACCCGGGGCGACCTCGGCGCCCTTGCCGTTCTTTCCGGGAACCAGACCGATCACGACGGCGTCGCAGCGGGTCTTGGCGGGGTTGGCACTACGCAGGGTCAAGGTCAGCACGGGCCGACTCTAACCAGAGGCGACTCACCCTCCCGCGGCATCGACCCACCCGACTCGGATAGGTTCGCGGCATGGTCGAGGGCAAACGATCGCCGCTGCACGCGCGGCACGAGTCGCTGGGTGCGAAGTTCTCCGAGTTCGGCGGGTGGAGCATGCCGCTGGAATACCCCACGGGCGTGGTGAAGGAACACACCGCAGTTCGTGAGGCCGTCGGGATCTTCGACGTGAGTCACCTGGGCAAGGTGATGGTCTCCGGGCCGGGTGCGGCTGACTACGTCAACGCGACGCTGACCAATGACTTGCGCAAGATCGGACCCGGCCGCGCTCAGTACACGCTGTGCTGCGACGCCGAGACCGGCGGCATCGTCGACGACCTCATCGCCTACCTGCACACCGAGGAGCGCGTGCTCCTGGTGCCGAACGCGGCCAACTCGGCCGAGGTGGCCGCCCGGCTGGCTGCGGAGGCACCCGAGGGAGTCAAGATCAGCAACCTTCACGACGACTACGTCGTCTTGGCCGTGCAGGGCACCAAGTCCGACGAAGTGCTGGCGGCGGTCGGCCTGCCCGCGGGACACGACTACATGAGCTTCGTCGAGGCGCACCTGCCCGGTGCCGACGAGTCGGTCGGCATCGTGGTGTGTCGGACGGGCTACACCGGTGAGCGCGGATACGAACTCATCGCCGCGAACAGTGTGGCGCTGGAACTCTGGGACGCGCTGATGGCTGCCGGCGCCGAGTTCGGGCTCGTGCCCTGCGGACTCGGAGCCCGCGACACCCTGCGCACCGAGATGGGCTACCCCCTGCACGGGCAGGACATCTCCATCGAGGTCACCCCGAACCAGGCGCGCCTGGGATGGGCCGTGGGGTGGAACAAGGACCACTTCTGGGGGCGCGATGCGCTGCTCGCCGAGAAGGAAGCCGGCCCCGAACGCGTCCTGCGCGGCATCATCGCCACAGGTCGTGGCATCCCGCGTCCACACATGAGCGTCAGCCTGACCCAGGACCTCATGGTCGGCGAGGTCACCTCGGGCACGTTCTCGCCCACGCTGCGCAAGGGCGTCGGCCTCGCGCTGGTTTCGGCTCAGGTCGCCCCCGACGCCGAGGTCGGTGTCGACGTCCGGGGTCGCCGCGAGATCTTCCAGATCGTCAAGCCGCCGTTCGTCGAGCCTTCCACCTCGGAGTCATGATCCTCCCCGACCAGCCGCCGACCTTCCGGCAGCCGACCCCCGCCGAGCGCCCCTGGTGGTGGCGACTCGAGGGTGCTGGTGGCGCCGAGGTCGAGGTCAGTGCGCCCCATGCAGGACAGCGCTTCGCGAACCAGGCCGATGCCGAGTCGTGGGTCGGTGAGTGCTGGCCCGCACTCGCCGAGGAGGGCGTCGAGTCGGTGACCCTGTTCGAGCACGAGCGGATCGTCTACGGGCCCATGTCACTGCACGCGTGAGCAATGGTCTCCAACCGCGCGCTCCAGTTCACCCAGGTCGACGTGTTCGGCGGGGCTCCGCTGCGTGGCAATCCGGTGGCGGTCGTCCACGGAGCAGATGGGCTCGACGAGCAGGACATGCAGTTGTTCGCGCAATGGACGAACCTGTCCGAGACGACCTTCCTGCTGCAGCCGACCTCGCCGGCAGCCGACTACCGCCTGCGGATCTTCACGCCGAGCCGCGAACTCCCCTTCGCCGGGCACCCGACGCTGGGGAGCGCGCACGCCTGGCTCGAGTCCGGCGGCACACCGCAGTCGCAGGGGCGTGTGGTGCAGGAGTGCGGAGCCGGACTCGTCCCGATCGAACGAGGGGAGCGGCTCGCGTTCGAAGCGCCGCCCCTGCTGCGCAGCGGCCCGGTGGACGAGTCCGACCTGGCCCGGATCGCCACCGCGCTGCGGATCCCGCGCGACCGGATCCTGGACAGCCAGTGGGTCGACAACGGGCCGGGGTGGGTCGCTGTGGTCCTGGCCGATGCGCACGAGGTGCTGGCGCTCGACCCCGACCACGCTGGATTCGGCGACCTCGACGTGGGGGTGGTCGGGGCCTGGGATCCGGGTGACCCGGACCGCCCCGCCCGCGTCGACGTCGAGGTGCGCGCGTTCATCCCCGGCGACGGCATCGGTGAGGACCCGGTGACCGGCAGCCTCAATGCGAGCCTGGGCCAGTGGCTGGCGGGGACCCGGCTCCCGACGTCGTACGTCGCCGCACAGGGAACCGCGATCGGCCGATCCGGACGTGTGCACGTGCGGCGGGACGGGAGCACCGTGTGGGTGGGCGGCGCGACCCGGACGACGCTCCGCGGTGAGGCCGCGATCTGAGCCGCTCGCATAGGTAGGTTGGTCTCGTGCAGCAATACCTCGAGCTGGTCTCGCGCATCCTCGATGAGGGGGTCGAGAAGAGCGATCGGACCGGCACCGGAACCCGGTCGGTCTTCGGTCACCAGATGCGCTTCGACCTCACGGCCGGCTTCCCGCTGGTGACGACCAAGAAGGTCCACACGCGTTCGATCTTCGCTGAGCTCCTGTGGTTCCTGCGCGGTGACACCAACGTGAAATGGCTCCAGGACAGGGGCGTCACGATCTGGGACGAGTGGGCCGACACCGAGGGTGACCTCGGCCCGATCTACGGCTACCAGTGGCGCTCGTGGTCGACCCCGGACGGTCAACACGTCGATCAGATCGCCCAGGTGGTCCAGCAGATCCGCGACAACCCCGACTCGCGGCGTCACATCGTCTCTGCTTGGAACGTCGCGGACATCCCCTCGATGGCGCTCGCCCCGTGCCACACGATGTTCCAGTTCTATGTCGCGCAGGGGCGATTGTCGTGCCAGCTCTATCAGCGTTCGGCCGACGTGTTCCTCGGTGTGCCGTTCAACATCGCCTCCTATGCGCTGCTCACCCACATGGTCGCCCAGGTCACCGGGCTCGAGGTCGGCGACTTCGTGCACACCCTCGGTGACGCGCACCTCTACCTCAACCACCTCGACCAGGCTCGGCTGCAACTCTCCCGCGAGCCGCGTCCGCTCCCGACGCTGTGGCTCGACCCGGCCGTGACCGCCCTTGATGCCTTCGACCTCGAGCACCTCGCCGTCGAGGGCTACGACCCGCACCCCGGGATCAAGGCGCCGATCGCGGTATGACCCTCACCCTGATCGCCGCTGTCGCGCGCAACGGCGTGATCGGTGCGGATGGTGGCATCCCATGGCATCTGCCTGAGGACTTCGCGCACTTCAAGGCCACCACCATGGGCCACACCCTGGTGATGGGGCGCGCCACCTTCGATTCCATCGGTCGCGCGCTGCCGGGGCGCACCACGATCGTGCTGACCCGCGATCCCTCATGGTCCGCGCCGGGAGTCCAGGTGGCGCATTCGCTGGAGGAGGCCCTCGACATGGCCGAGGGTGAGGTCTTCGTCGCCGGTGGCGCCTCGGTCTATGCGGCGGCGCTGCCTCACGCCTGCGTCCAACTCATCAGCGAAGTGCACCTCGAACCCGAGGGTGACACCTTCTATCCGGGGTATCCCGACGTCGACACCTCGCAGTGGTCACTGGTGTCTCGTGAACCGAACGATGGCTTCGACGTGGTGCGTTGGGAACGCCTGGCAGGCTGAGCCCCATGGCGTCGATCGAACTGCGAGTCTTCACCGAGCCTCAGCAGGGGGCCACCTACGACGACCTGCTCCAGGTGGCGCTCGCCGCCGAGCGACTGGGCTTCGGGGCGTTCTTCCGCTCCGACCACTACCTGCCGATGGGTGTGGAGGGGCTCCCTGGCTCCAGCGACGCCTGGGTCACCCTGGCCGGGCTGGCCCGTGACACGCACACCATCCGGCTCGGCACGCTGATGACCAGTGCGACCTTCAGGCACCCGGGCCCCCTCGCGATCGCCGTCGCCGGCGTCGACCAGATGAGCGGAGGCCGCGTCGAGTTGGGCCTGGGAGCGGGCTGGTTCGCCGCCGAGCACGAGGCCTACGGCATCCCCTTTCCCAGCACCGGTGAGCGTTTCGACATCCTCGAGGAGCAGTTGGCGGTCGTCACGGGACTGTGGGCCGCCGAGGGGCCCTTCGAGCATCGGGGCGGGCGCTACTCGCTGACCAACTCGCCGGCCCTGCCCAAGCCCGCGCAGGCACGGCTTCCGATCCTGATCGGCGGGGTCGGCGCCAAGCGCACTCCGGCGTTGGCGGCCCGGTACGCCGACGAGTTCAACCTGCCATTCGTCGAGTTCGAGCGCGGCCTGCAACAGATCGAGCGGGTCAAGGCGGCGTGTGAGGCGATCGGCCGGGACCCCGCCTCGTTGCGCTATTCGAGCGCTCTGACCGTGTGCGTCGGCAAGGACGAGGCGGAGTTCAGGCGCCGCGCGCACAACATCGGCCGCGATCCCGACGAACTCCGCGCCATCCAACTGGGAGGCACCGTCGCCGAGGTCACCGACAAGATCGGGCGCTATGCCGAATCGGGTCAATCGCGCCTGTATCTGCAAACCCTCGACCTCGCCGACATCGACCATTTGGCGCTGGTGGCGGCGGAGGTCATGCCCGGGATTCCGGGCCGCTAACCTGAGCCCATGACCACCGCTCCCTACGGCCGTCTGCTGACGGCGATGGCGACGGCGTTCCACGACGACGGGAGCGTGGACCTGGAGGCGACGGCACGGATCGCGGTCCACCTGGTCGATCAGGGCAACGACGGCGTCGTGGTCAGCGGCACGACCGGCGAGAGCCCCACGACCACCGTCGAGGAAGACGCCGAGATCCTGCATGCGGTCACTGACGCGGTCGGTGATCGCGCCAGCGTGATCGCGGGTGTCGGCACCAATGCGACGGCCCACTCGATCGAGTTGGCGAAGGCGGCCGAGAAGGTCGGCGTCGACGCGATGCTGCTGGTGGCGCCCTACTACAACAAGCCGGGCCCAGCAGGCATGCTGCACCACTTCACCGAGGTGGCCGGCGCCGCCGATCTGCCGGTGATGCTCTACGACGTCCCGGGACGCACCGGCCAGGCGATCCCGTTCTCGGTCTATGAGCGACTGGCCTCCGACGACCGGTTCGCCACCGTCAAGCACGCCACCGGCGACGCCACGGCCACGGTGGCCCTGTCCCAACTCGGCTACGACGTCTACTCCGGTGACGACGCGCTGATCCTCGGCTACCTCGCCCACGGCGCCGTCGGCCTGGTCTCGGTGGTCGGCCATGTGGCCGCCGGTCCGCTGGGTCGCCTCATCGACGCGTTCTCCACCGACCCGGTCGCGGCGCTGGAGATCTACACGACGCTGGTGCCGGCCTTCGACGCCGTCATGGGCGTCACCAACTACGGCGCCACCACGGCCAAGGCCGCGCTGCAACTGCTCGGCGTGCTCGACAACCGCAACGTCCGGGGACCGCTGGTCCCGCTCGACGAGACCGAGGTCGAGGCTCTGCGGTTGGGTCTGGCCGCCTCCGGTCTTCTCTGACCACCCGACAGGAAGTCATCTGTGAGCCATTCACACCCTGAGTTGTCCACGCCTGAGCCACTGGTTCCCGGCGGCCTGCGAGTCACACCGCTCGGCGGGCTCGGCGACATCGGCCGCAACATGACCCTGTTCGAGTACGAGGGTCGCCTCCTGATCGTCGACTGCGGCGTGCTCTTCCCCGAGGACCACCACCCCGGCGTCGACCTGATCCTTCCCGACTTCGAGTCGCTGCGGGACCGACTCGACGCCGTCGAAGCGCTGGTTCTGACCCACGGTCACGAGGACCACATCGGCGCGACGCCCTACCTGCTGCGGGAGCGGCAGGACATCCCCCTGGTCGGCTCGAAGCTGACGCTGGCGCTGCTCGACGGCAAGCTGCGAGAGCACCGCCTCAAGGAGACCGTGCACCACGAGGTGCGCGAGGGGGACCGGCTCACGCTGGGCCCCTTCGACCTGGAGTTCGTGGCGGTCAACCACTCGATCCCCGACGCCTTGGCAGTGGCGATCCGTGCCGGCGGTCAGATGATCCTGCACACCGGCGACTTCAAGATGGACCAGCTCCCGCTCGATTCGCGGATCACCGACCTGCGCTCCTTCGCGCGGCTCGGGGAGGAGGGAGTCGACCTGTTCCTGGTCGACTCCACCAACGCCGAGACCCCCGGCTTCACGCCGTCCGAGAAGTCGATCACGCCCGTGATCGACCAGGTCTTCCGTGACTCCAAGCAGCGGGTGATCGTCGCGTGCTTCGCCTCCCACGTGCATCGTGTTCAACAGATCCTCGACGCCACCGCGGCCCACGGCCGCAAGGCGGCCTATGTCGGCCGCTCGATGGTGCGCAACATGGCCATCGCCAAGGAGCTCGGCTACCTGACCGTGCCGCCCGGTGTGCTGATCGATGCGAAGGATCTCTCCAGCCTGCCGCCCGAGCGCCAGGTCCTGATCTCCACCGGGTCGCAGGGCGAGCCGATGAGCGCGCTGAGCCGCATCGCCCAGCGTGACCACCACATCGTGCACATCGAGGAGGGCGACACCGTCCTGCTCGCCTCCAGCCTGATTCCCGGCAACGAGAACGCCGTCTACCGCGTGATCAACGGCCTGGCTCGTTGGGGGGCCAACGTCGTCCACAAGGGCAACGCGTTGGTGCACGTCAGCGGTCACGCCAGCGCCGGTGAACTGCTCTACTGCTACAACATCGTCCAACCCCGCAACGTGATGCCGGTTCACGGTGAGATCCGGCACCTGATCGCCAACGGCGCCCTCGCCCGCGCGACGGGGGTCGACAACGTCGTCCTCGCCGAGGACGGGGTCGTCGTCGACCTGATCGACGGGGTCGCCAAGATCGCGGGCAAGGTCCCCTGCGGCTACGTGTTCGTCGATGGGAGTTCGGTCGGCGACATCACCGAGTCCCACCTCAAGGACCGCCGGATCCTCGGCGAAGAAGGATTCATCTCGGTCATCGTGGTGGTGGACTCGGTCAGCGGCAAGGTCGCGGCGGGACCCGAGATCCATGCCCGCGGATTCGTCGACATCGACTTCGACGCCGTTCGCCAGCCGATCATCGACGCGCTCGACGCCACCTTGGCGGAGGGCAACAACGATGCCTACCAGCTCCAGCAGACGGTGCGCCGCGTGGTCGGTCGCTGGGTCAGCAACACGCACCGCCGCCGTCCGATGATCATTCCCGTGGTCATCGAAGCCTGAAAGACCTCCCTTTCCTGCCCCTCGCGCTGGCGGGGATGGTTCGCCTGGGGTGGCGATACCCGCGCCTGTGCGCGCGACGGCCGCCAAGGGCCCCAGAGCAACACGCACCCGTGTGGTGCGTGTGACTGGAGTGACGATCGCCTACGTTTGATGACATGGCGACCCGTACGTCTTCCCCGCCGGGTCAGCGGACCAAGAGCACGACGACGACCGCGAACGCCGGAACCACCCGGAGTCGCAGTCGCACCCAGTCGGCCCGTGGCTCCACCCCGGCGCGGAAGTCATCCTCCAAGTCCACCAGCACGGCGGCCCAGAAGGGCCGCTCGAAGTCGGCGTCCTCGCGGCGACCGGCACCCCGTGCGGTGCGCAACGGCCGGGGACCGGTGGCCCGCTTCTTCGACAGCGTCTTCCGTGGTGTGACGAAGGTCTGGCTTGCGATCGCGCACGCCATCGGCGGCCTGGCGCGCAGCATCGGACGCAGCGCGCGTGACCTCGACCCGGAGCACCGCCGCGACGGTGCCGGACTCCTCGTCATCGCGATCGCCCTGGTGGCGGCCGCGGCGGTGTGGTTCCAACTCGGCGGCCCCGTCATGGAGGCCGTGCGCGTCGCGGTGACCGGAACCGTGGGCAAGGTCGGTTGGTTCGTGCCGCTGGCCCTGGTCGTGGTGGCCTGGCGCAACCTGCGCGACCCGATCCACAACGGACCGGCCGGCCGACAGGTCGTCGGCTGGATGGCCCTGGCACTGGGCGTCTTGGGTCTGGTGCACATCGCGAACGGCTCGCCCCAGCCCGCCGCGGGTGACGCCTCCCCGTTGCGTGAAGGCGGTGGCGCCATCGGCTACGTCATCTCGTCGTTGCTGCTCGACCTGCTCCGCTCGCCGGCGGTGGTGGTCCCGCTCCTGATCCTGCTGGCGTTCTTCGGGATCCTGGTGATCACCGCCACGCCGTTGTATCGGGTGCCGTCGCGGCTGGCCGAGGCACGCGACCGCGCCTTGGGGCGCACCCCGGAGTCCGAGGACGACGACCTCGCCACCCAGCCGGTCAAGGCGCGCGGGCGGCGCAAGGGCGAGGACACCGACACGGGTCTCGACAGCTATGCCAACGACCCGGCCTACGACTCGCCGGTGCTCGAGGACCGCGAGGTCAGCAAGCGGCGCCGTCGCGGTGCCGTCGACGAGACCGACGACACGGACGCGACCGAAGCGATCCCCGCCGTGGTCGAGGCGGGCGCCGACCAGGTGGCCGAGGACGACACCAAGTCGGGCTTGGAGCCGCCGCCGCACACACCGATCCCGCAACGGGTCGAGCAACTCGCCCTCTCCGGCGACATCGTCTACACCTTGCCGGGCAACGAGATGCTCAAGCAGGGTTCGCCGCACAAGGCGAAGTCCAAGGCGAGCGACGAGGTCGTCAACCGGCTGACCACGGTGCTCGAACAGTTCGACATCGATGCACATGTCACCGGCTACACCCGCGGCCCGACCGTGACGCGCTATGAGGTCGAACTCGGTGCCGCGGTCAAGGTCGAGAAGGTCACCGCCCTGGCCAAGAACATCAGCTATGCCGTGGCGTCGGCCGACGTGCGCATTCTGAGCCCGATCCCGGGGAAGTCGGCGATCGGTATCGAGATCCCCAACCTCGACAAGGAGATCGTGTCGCTGGGCGATGTCATGCGCTCGGGTTCGGCTCGCTCGGACCACCACCCGATGGTGTGTGGGCTCGGCAAGGACGTCGAGGGCGGGTTCGTGGTCGCCAACCTCGCCAAGATGCCGCACCTGCTCGTGGCCGGCGCGACCGGCTCGGGCAAGTCGAGCTTCATCAACTCGATGATCACCTCGATCCTGATGAGGTCCACCCCCGACGAGGTGCGGATGATCATGGTCGACCCCAAGCGGGTCGAGCTCAACGCCTATGAGGGTGTTCCCCACCTGATCACGCCGATCATCACCAACCCGAAGAAGGCCGCCGAGGCCCTGGCCTGGGTCGTCCGCGAGATGGACCTGCGCTACGACGACCTCGCCAACTTCGGGTTCCGCCACATCGACGACTTCAACAAGGCGGTGCGAGCGGGCAAGGTGACGGTGCCGCCGGGCTCCGAGCGCGAGTTGGCGCCCTACCCCTACCTGCTGGTGATCGTCGATGAGTTGGCCGACCTGATGATGGTCGCGCCCCGCGATGTCGAGGACGCGATCGTCCGGATCACCCAGCTCGCTCGGGCCGCGGGCATCCACCTGGTGCTGGCCACCCAGCGTCCGAGCGTCGACGTCGTCACCGGTCTGATCAAGGCCAACGTGCCCTCGCGGCTCGCGTTCGCGACCTCGTCGGTGACCGACAGCCGGGTGATTCTCGACCAGCCCGGCGCCGAGAAGCTCGTCGGCCAAGGTGACGGGCTCTTCTTGCCGATGGGTGCCTCCAAGCCGGTCCGGGTGCAGGGCTCCTGGGTCACCGAGACCGAGATCCACGCGGTCGTCAAGCACGTCAAGAGCCAGTTGGAGCCGACCTATCGCGACGACGTGACGGCTCCTGCCGCCAGCAAGCGTGAACTCGACGACGACATCGGTGACGACATGGACCTGGTCATCGCCGCGGTCGAACTGGTCGTCTCGACACAGTTCGGCTCGACGTCGATGTTGCAGCGCAAGTTGCGCGTCGGGTTCGCCAAGGCCGGACGGCTCATGGACATCCTCGAGAGCAGGGGAGTGGTCGGACCCAGCGAGGGCTCCAAGGCCCGGGACGTGTTGGTGAAGCCAGATGAGATCGACTCCGTGATCGCCACACTCCAGGGGCCCGCATGACCGAGATGCTCGCCGCGCCGGACCACCTCGACGCAGCGCCGACCAGCGACGTGCAGGTGGGTCGCAACGCGCGCGTCGCCGCGGTCGCCGCCGGATTCACCGGCCTGATCACGGCCGCCTACCTCGTCCGGGCCGCGGGCCAGGGTGCGGCGCTGGATTGGGTGGTGGCGCTCGTCCTGGTCGTGGTGACCTTGGCACACCTGCGGGCGCTGCGGGACTCCCGCACGCCGATCCTGGTCGCGGACGGCCACGGGGTGCGCATTCGACTCGGGAACACCTGGCGCGGCATGCCCTGGTCGGCGATCGACGAGGTCGAGCACCAGCCCCGCCGCGGGTGGTTGCGGGACGGCCGGTTGGTGATCTTTCCGCGCGACCTGGAGGGCGCGCTGGTGGGGGTCTCCGCCTCCGGACGCCGCAGCGCCGGTCTCAATTCGCGCCTGTACGGCGCCCCGCTGGCGGTCCCGCTTGGACTGACGACCTCGGTCGTCGGCGCCGAGGGGGACCTGAGCGCGGTGCTGGCCCGGCTGGCGGAGGGACGGTGCACCATCGTCACCGTCGTCCCCGGCCTCGCCGAGGAGGACGCGACCGAGACAACCGAGGCCATCGAAATCACTGATGAGATCGCCGAGGGTGAACACGCGCCGGTCAATGGCCCAGATGCTGGCCCTGACGCCGGCCCTGTCGCTGGCCCTGACGCCGGCCCTGTCGCTGGCCCTGACGCTGGCCCGGTCGCGAGCCCCACCCCGAGCCCGCTGCGCGAGCCGACTCGTGCCATCAGGGTGGAGTTGCTACGGGAGCCCGAGCCGGACTCCGACGCAGGCGAAGACACCGTGGCCCTCGACCGCTCCCACCTCCTGGAGCCGGAGTCGACGGGCACCTGGCACGCCTCCACCGAAGTCATCCACGATCTGGCCGACGTGCCGATCATCGACCCGGTCATCGGGCCCCAGTTGAAGGCGGCACGGGAGCGACTGCGGTTGAGCATCGACCAACTCTCCGAGCGCACGCGCATCCGCCCCCATGTGCTCGAGGCGCTCGAGATCGATGACTTCGTCCCGTGCGACGGAGACTTCTATGCCCGCGGGCATCTGCGCACCTTGGCCCGGGTCCTGGGCCTCGACGTGGCGCCGCTGCTGGCGACCTACGCCGAGCGGTACGCCGAGGCTCCCATCGACCCCCGTCGTGTCTTCGAGGCAGAGCTCGCCGGGGCTCGCGGAGGCATCCGCGACACCCGCGGTGGGCCGAACTGGTCGGTGCTGGTGGCCGCGGTGATGGCTGTGGTGTTGGTCTGGTCGATCGCCCGGCTGGTGATGGACTCCGGGGCGAACATCACCCCGGCGACACCATCGTTGGCCAACGGGTCGGCAGGGCTGTCCAGCGGCGGTCAACTCGCTCCTGCGGTCCCCGTGCTGCTCACCGCAGCCGGCGGGGGAGCCCACGTCGTGGTCCGGGACGGTGCCGGGCGCGTCGTCTTCAAGGACTCGATCGCCTTCGGAGCCACCCAGGCTCTCGAGGTCAGCCCCCCGGTCCGGATCCAGTCCAGCGACGGTTCGTTGGAGGTCACCGTGGACGGCCAGGTGCTCGGCGCATTGGGCGAGACGGGCCACGCCGCACAGGATGTGTTCACCGCCCGATAGCCTTGCCCGATGCTGTCTGTTGCGTTGGTGACCCTGGGGTGTGCCCGCAACGAGGTCGACTCCGAAGAACTCGCCGGGCGACTGGCCGCTGACGGGTTCGAGTTGGTGAGCGACCCCCAGGACGCCGACACCGTCGTGGTCAACACCTGCGGCTTCGTCGAGGCGGCCAAGAAGGACTCCGTCGACGCGCTGCTCGAGGCGGCGGATCTGCGCGACACCGCCGGCCACGGTGGCAAAGCCAAGGCCGTCGTCGCGGTGGGGTGCCTCGCCGAGCGGTACGGCGCCGACCTGGCCGCCTCGCTTCCCGAGGCCGACGCGGTCCTGGGGTTCGACGACTATCCCGACATCGCCGCGCGCTTGCGGTCGATCGTCTCCGGTGAGGCCCACCAGCCGCACACGCCGCAGGATCGACGCAAACTGCTGCCCATCAGCCCCCTGGAGCGGCAGCCCGAAGCCCCGGTCGCCGCAGCGCCCCGGACCCGGCTGGACCGGTCACCGACCGCGCCGTTGAAACTGGCCAACGGATGCGATCGGCGCTGCACCTTCTGCGCGATCCCGATGTTCCGAGGCTCCTTCATCAGCCGACGCCCCAGCGAGGTCCTCGACGAGGCTCGCTGGTTGGCCGAACAGGGAGTTCGGGAACTGTTCCTGGTCAGCGAGAACTCCACGTCCTATGGCAAGGACCTCGGCGACATCCGGTTGCTCGAGACGCTGCTGCCCGAATTGGCCGCCATCGACGGGGTGGATCGGGTGCGCGTGTCCTATCTGCAGCCGGCCGAGACCCGTCCCGGGCTGATCCAGGCGATCGCGACCACTCCCGGCGTGACCCCCTACTTCGACTTGTCCTTCCAGCACGCCAGCAATGCCGTGCTGCGCAGGATGCGCCGGTTCGGCGATTCCGACAGCTTCCTCACCCTGCTGGGGCAGGTGCGCGACCTGGCTCCCCTGGCCGGGGTCCGCTCCAACGTGATCGTCGGATTCCCCGGCGAGACCGAGGACGACCTCGAGATCCTGTGTGACTTCCTGGTCGCTGCTCGCATGGATGTCACTGGCGTCTTCGGCTACTCCGATGAGGACGGCACCGAGGCCGAGGCGTTCACCGACAAGCACGACGAGGACGAGATCCGCGCCCGGACCGAGCACGTCTCGTCCCTGGTCGAGGAACTCACCGCCCAACGGGCCGAGGAACGGCTCGGCGAGACCGTGGAGGTACTCGTCGAGGAAGTCTCCGAAGACGGGGTCATCGGTCGAGCGGCGCACCAGGGCCCGGAGGTCGACGGCACCACCATGCTGCTTGATAGCCAGGCCCAGGTCGGAGATCTGGTGCGTGCAATCGTCGAGTCCACTGAGGGAGTCGACCTGAAGGCAAGGGCAATATGAGCGACTCCACGGCGACCACCAAGCCGAGCAACTTCAATCTGCCCAACGCCCTGACCACGCTGCGCATCGTGATGGTGCCGTTCTTCGGTGCCGCGCTCCTGGTCGACGGGGGAGACTCGGCCGGTTGGCGACTCGTCGCGTGGGCCATCTTCGGGGTGGCCATGATCACCGACAAGATCGACGGCGACATCGCGCGTTCGCGCGGTCTGATCACCGACTTCGGCAAGATCGCCGATCCGATCGCCGACAAGGCGATCACCGGGATGGCGTTCATCGGCCTGGCACTGGTCGGTGACATCTGGTGGTGGGTGACGATCGTGGTCCTCATCCGCGAGTGGAGCGTCACCCTGCTGCGGCTCTCGGTGCTCAGGAAGATCGTCATTCCCGCCGACCAACTCGGCAAGCTCAAGACCACCTTCCAGGCGTTGGCGTTGGGCGGTCTCGTGCTCCCGTTGCGGGATCGCGATCTGCCGGATTGGTTGCACCAACCCGGTGACATCGCCTTCTACGGCGTGCAGGTCTGCCTGGCCATCGCCGTGGCGCTGACGCTCTGGTCGGGCGCTGACTTCTTCCGCAAGGTGTGGCAGCAGCGAGGCGACCTGCGTCGATGACCGACGCCGCCGCGGTGCACGCGTTGCTCCTGGAGACTCGATCGACTCTCGCCACCGCGGAGTCGTTGACCGGTGGCCTGCTCGGTGCCACGTTCACCAGCGTCCCCGGTGCATCGGCGACCTATCTGGGTGGGGTCATCAGCTATGTCACCGACGTCAAGGTCTCGGTGCTCGGCGTCCCCGCCTCGATCGTCGAGGCCGAGGGCGTCGTCTCGGGAGCCTGCGCCATCGCCATGGCCAACGGAGTGCGTGACCTGACCGGTGCGACCTTCGCGGTGAGCACCACGGGGGTTGCTGGACCCGACCAGCAGGAGGGCAAAGCCGTGGGCACGGTCTTTGTCGGACTGGCCGGCCCGAACGGCTCCCGGGCGGTCGCCTTGACGCTCACAGGCGACCGCGCACAGATCAGAGAACGGACCTGCGTGGAGGCCGTGTCGGTGCTTGGTGCCATGATCGTCGGGAACAACCCGGCCACCGGGTAGCGTTGACCTGACAGTTCGCTAGCCGCCATCCCCGAGGAGGACCCCATGGTGCTGTTTCGCCGTCTGCTGGGCGATGTCCTCCGCGCCGAACGCATGAGTCGCGGGATGACGCTGCGCGAGGTGTCCAAGGAGGCCCGCGTCAGTCTTGGCTACATCTCCGAGATCGAACGCGGTCAGAAGGAAGCCTCTTCCGAACTGCTCGCCTCACTGTGCGGGGCCCTCGACCTTCCCCTCTCCGAGGTGTTGCGCGAGGTCTCAGACGCGGTGGCCCTCGAAGAGGCCGCGCTGGCCCTCCAGGTGTCCTCGATCGATGTCTCCTCGATCGAGGCGGCAGGTGCCGCTGCTCGCGGTCCCGAGGTCGTTGCCTCCGCAGCCTGATCCAGGCTGGCCTCAGCCCCGGGCGGGCTGACACTCGGGGCACCAGTACCTCGCTCGCGGGGTGCGTCCCGCGGGTGTGCCCTCGTCCATGGCGACCTCGATCGCGGTCCCGCAGCGTCGACACGGCGCGCGATCACGGCGATAGACCCAGTGCCGGTCTCGATCGCGCAGGTTGCCGGTCGTGCTCTGGACCGCGCGTTGCTTGTTCACCTCGAGCATCTGCCTGGCACGCGAGACGATGCGGGCGAGGTCGGTGACCGCGCCCACCGGGCGCTGAGGGTGAGTGCCGGTGACGAAACACACCTCGGCGGCATACATGTTGCCGATGCCGGCCAGGTTCCGCTGGTCGAGGAGGGCCTCGCGGATCGGTCGATCGGGGTCGGCCCCGAGTCGGCGCAGGGCTTCGTCGAGATCCCACTCGGGCCCGAGCAGGTCGGGACCCAGGTGGCTCACCAAGGCGGATTCGTCGTCACGCTCCACCAGTTCGACGATGCCCAGAGCGAACCCCACCGCCACTCGCTCCTCGGTGGAGAGGATCACCCGGGCCTGATGAGCCGGGCGTGGCCAGCGTTGACCCGGCTCGAGCACCCGCCAGGCGCCCTCCATCTTGAGATGCGTATGCAGGGTCCAGCGCTCCTCGCCGCGCTGAAGACGGGTGAGCAGGTGCTTGCCGCGGGAGAGGGTTCGCGTCACGCGCGCACCGGCAAGGTCGACGGTGGCGTGCTGGGGGACGCGGAAGTCCGTGGTCAGCAGGACCCGGCCGCTCAGCGCTTCGTCGAGAAGACGCGCCGCGCGATAGACGGTGTCGCCCTCAGGCACGCGGAGCCGTCCTCAGGCGCAGCCCGCGAGGGGTCACCAAGAAGCCCGCGTTCTGCAGGGCCTCGCGCACCGGAGTCGCGCCGGATCCGAGCAGTTGTTCTCCGTCGGCGGACTCGACGGTGAGGCGTCCCAGGGATCCGCGTCGAGCCGCTTGGGCCAGTGCCTCGGCGGCCGGGTTGAGCCTGTCGAGGTCATCGGACCATGTGAGCAGCGTCTTGCCGCCGCGCTCGACATAGATGATGAGTTCGCCGTCGACGAGGACCGTCAACGCACCGGCCTTGCGCCCCGGGCGATGCCCGCGGCTCTGCTCGGTCGACCCCGTCGCAACCGGCCACGGCAAGGCGGCGCCGAACGGGTTGGCCGGGTCGGTGGCCGCGAGCGCGACCGCCGAGGGCTTGGCGTTGGGGTCGGTCTCGCTGAAGGTCCGCAGGCGGTCGATGGCTCCAGCCGTGCCGAACTGGGCGGCACCGAGTCCGTCGACGAAGTAGCCCCGGCGACAGCGGCCCGAATCCTCGAAGGCCGACAACACCTTGTATGCCGCGGCGAACCCGCCCGGTGTGCGCTCGCTCATCACCGCCCCGCGGATCACCACGCCGTAGCGATCCAGCAACCGCTCCGCGGCGGCGTGCGCCCGCCGGGTGGGGTCGGTGTCGAGGGTGGGCAGCAGCGCCCAGCGTCCGGCGGTGTGCGCGGGGCCGGTGCGGCTCGGCATCCGGCCACGGACGCCCGTGGTCGCCGCCATCCGGGGTCTGGGCTGGGCCTTGGTCTTGTGGGCTGCTCGGCCCCCGCGAGTCAGGGCGCGCAGGGGGGTCAGGGTGTCGTTGCTGATCCGACCGGCCCAGACCAACTCCCACAGCACGCCGGCGAGCGCCTGGTCGTCGGTGCAACCGACTGCCTCGGCGAGTTGGCGGAAGAACCAGGCGCCGCCGGGTGCCAGTGCGTCGAGCACCTGTCGGGCGAGGGGGCCCGCGGCCCGGTCAGTGGCCCGGTCTGTGGCGGGGTCATCGACAGGGTCATCGTTGGGAGCATCGAGGCCGGCGGCCGGGCTGGGCAGCGTCAGGGCCGCGTGGTCGGCGAGGTGCAGCGAGACCCAGCCGTCGTTGCCGGGCAGGGAGCCGTGGCCGGCCCAGATCACCTCGCCCGCCCCGGTGAGTTCGTCGAGGAACGCCGGCTCGTAGTCACGCACCCGGGCCGGGAGCACCAGGGACTCCAACGCGGATGCCGGGACGGGGGCGGCGGCCAGTTGGTCGATGACGCCCAGCAGTCCGTCGACGCCACGCGGCCCGCGTCTGCTGCCGGTCGACCCGCTCGTGGCGACGTGTTGCCAAGCCAGGAGGAAGCGCCCGAGCGCCTCGGCCGGCACCGGCTCGACCTCTTTGCGGAGCCGAGCCAACGAGCGACGGCGCAGCGAGCGGAGGACCTCGGCGTCGCACCACTCGGTGCCCGATCCTGCGGGGCGGAACTCGCCGTCGAAGACCCGGCCCTGGGCCGCCAGTCGCTCCAGGGTGTGCCGGACCACCGCGGCGCCGAGCCCCAACCGCTCGGCCACCTGGTCGATGGTGAAGGGCCCATGCGTGCGCGCGAAGCGGGAGACGAGGTCGGCAAGCGGGTCCTCGACCGGTTCGGTGAAGATCTCGGGAGTGCCGGGCGGGACGGCCACCCCCAGGCCGTCACGCAGGCGAGCGACGTCTTCGATCGCGCACCAGCGCTGGATGCCGGCCACCCGCACCTGCACGATGCGGCGGGTCAGGGCGAGTGCGGAGAGCACCTCGGCGACATCGAGACCATCGGCGCAGCGTTCCTGCACCTCCGAGGTGCTCAACGGGCCCAGCAGGCGAAGCAGGTCGGCGACCCCCTCAGCGCCTCTGGCTCGTCGATCGGGTGCCAGCCGTTGGAGTTCGGCCTCGACCTCGGCCAGCACCTGCGGGTCGAGCAGTTCGCGCAGTTCGGCGCGTCCGAGGAGTTCGGCGAGCAGGCCCTGATCGAGGGAGAGAGCAGCAGCACGGCGTTCGGCGATAGGGGAGTCGCCCTCGTACATGAACTGGGCGACGTACCCGAACAGGAGGCTGCGCGCATAGGGCGAGGGCGCGGTGGTGTCGACATCGACGACCTGCACCTCGCGGCGGTCGACCGCCGACATGAGCCCGACCAGTGCAGGGAGGTCGTAGACGTCTTGGAGGCACTCGCGCACCGCCTCGAGCACGATCGGGAACGAGGGGTACTTGGCGGCCACCTCGAGCAGGGCCGCGGATCTCTGTCGCTGCTGCCACAGCGGGGAACGCCGGCCCGGGTCGCGCCGGGGCAGCAACAGTGCCCGGGAGGCGCATTCGCGGAAGCGGGAGGCGAACAGGGCCGAGCCGCCCACCTCGGTGGTGACCAGATCCTCGATCTCGTCGGGTGCGAAGACGACCACCTCGGCCCCTGGCGGTTCGGTGTCGGTGTCGGGGATCCGGATGACGATGCCGTCGTCGGAGGCGACGGCCTGGCCGTCGACTCCGTAGCGCTCTCGCAGTCGGGCATTGATGGCGAGCGCCCACGCGGCATGGACCGGGGTGCCGTAGGGGGAGTGGAGCACCAGGCGCCAGTCGCCGAGTTCGTCGCGGAACCGTTCCACGAGCAGGCTCGAGTCGCTGGGAAGCACCCGTGTGGCCTCGATCTGCTCGTGCAGGTAGGTCACCAGGTTGGCGGCCGCGAACTCGTCGAGGCCCTGAGCCTGCACGTGCTCGATCGCCCGGGCGGTGGGCATGGTCGAGAGCTCACGGGTGAACGCGCCGATCGCCCGGCCCAGTTCGGCGGGTCGACCCAAGGTGTCTCCGGTCCAGAACGGCAGCCGGCCCGGGACACCCGGCGCCGGCGTGACCAGGACCCGGTCGTGAGTGATCTCCTCGATCCGCCACGACGTCGCACCCAAGGCGAAGACGTCGCCCACCCGGGACTCATAGACCATCTCTTCATCGAGTTCACCGACGCGGCGACCGGTTCCTTCGCCGACCAGGAAGACGCCGAACAGTCCGCGATCGGGAATGGTGCCGCCGCTGGTGACGGCGAGTCGCTGGGCGCCGGGACGTCCGGTCAGGGAGCCGGTGACCCGGTCCCAGACGATGCGCGGACGCAGTTCGGCGAACTCGTCGGAGGGGTAGCGGCCGGCCAGGAGGTCCAGCGTCGCGTCATAGGCACCGCGCGGCAACTGGGCGAACGAGGCGGTGCGCCGCAGGAGGTCATAGAGATCGTCGACCTGCCAGGCGTCGAGGGCGACCATGGCGACGACCTGCTGGGCCAGCACGTCGAGGGGATTGGTGGGGACACGCA
>JBFIDC010000009.1:0-22071 GCA_041581495.1 Nocardioides sp.
CGCCGTCAGGATTGGGGACCAGGTTCGACAGCCCGACAGAGGGGACCTCGACCTCGAGGCGGAGGTAGTCGACGGTATGAAAACCTTGGCGAGCCGGCATGAAAGCGTCAGCCTCCGGTGGCGTAGGAGCGGCCGCCGTTGGCTTTGAATGCGTCGCCACGAACGGTGAGGGTTCGGCCGGCCTCGAGGACCGAGAGGTCGTCAGCAGAGAGTCGTAGTTCGAGTCGGGTCAGACCAGGCGCGCCACCGCCGCCGTTGAGATAGGTAGTCAGCGTCGGCGACCCGTACCCAGTGACAACGGCCTTTGCGAGACGTTGGCCCTGCCGCTTCACGTAGACCTCGTCTAGGCCGATCGCGAGTCCCTTGACACTGTTCTCACCGAGCCCACGGAACACGGTCGAGGGAGACTTGATGCCCAGCTCGGCTTTGATCGCCTTGACTAGCGCCTTGGCCAACTTCTTGGCCACCTTGTCGAGGTGCTTCTGTTGCTTCTCAAGCCCCGCGACGAGTCCCTCTGCTGCCGATATCCCGGCGCCGTAGAACTCCTCGGACATGGTCGCACCCAGTGACCCGCCGGCGGCGGCGAGCTGCTGGTTGAGGGCGTTGACCTCCGCGACCGCAGCTTGCCCACCGGCAGCCAGGGCCTCGGCGGTTGAGAGCGCGGCCTCGGGTCCGGCGGCGAGGAGCTGCTGGAGGCTGGTCTGGTTCAGTCCGTCGGCGGTGAGTTTGGCGATGAGTGCCTTGAACCGCTGCGCCCGGATGACCTTGTTGCGGAGATCCTTGAGGAGTTGGTCGGTCGAGACCGTCCCGTCCTCCTGCTGACCGAGGGTGGTGATGTTGCCGGTATCGATGAACGTCTGCTTGATCTGGGCAGCGTAGGCGCGGGCTTCGTCGCGGAGGTCCTTGAGACGCTGCCGCGCCGCTTCGAGTGCGCGGGTATTGCGGTCCTGCTGTTTGCCGATCTTGCGGAGCGCGGCGTACTCGTCACGGAGTGCCTTGAGCGCCTCCCGCTCGCGGGCTCGTTCGACCTTCGGGTCTTTGGCTTTGATCCGCTTACGGATGAGGTCGGTGACCTTGTCGAGGGCCTTGTCGATCGCGTCACCGCTCTTGGTGACCCCGGAGAGGAGGGACGCGACCAGGTCCTTGCCCGCGGCCGAAGTCTTGGTCTTGCGGGCGGCTAGGCCGACGACGAGGCCGTCGGCGAGATCGCGGCCCAGGTCGGCGGTCGCCTCGCTCGGGGAGTGTGCGCGGGCTTCGGCCCGGCCGGCGGCGATCGCCGCAGCCACGGCAGTCCGCACGTTGGTCGACCACAGGCTGTTCGCACCAGAGAACCCGGCGGGGAACCCGTCCTTGACGGCGCCACCGATGCCAGTGCCACCGGTGCTCCCGACGTCCTTGAGTGCGGACAGTTGGGTTGTGAGGGACCGTTTGCTCGGATCGAGGTTGACTTTGGCTTTGGCTGTGCCGGTCTCAATCGCGGCCGCGATTTCCTTGGCTTTGAGGCGGGCGGACTTGGCGGCGTCACCGAGCGACCGGCTGACCCCGCTCGACACCTCGGGTAGGTCGCCCTTGGTCTTGCGGGCGGCCTCGATTTCGGCGATGACCTTGCGGACCTTCTTGACCGAGGTGTCAGCGCCGGTGACCTCGATGAGGGTGCGGAGTTGCTTCTTGTCGACGAGCTTGAACTTCGCGGCGACACTGGCGATGCCTCGGGTGGTGGGCGCGATCCCAGTGGCCTCGAGTTGAGTGACGACCTTCTTGGGGAACTTCTTGTAGAGCCCACTGAGGTCCTGGGTGGCCAGGATCTCGCGGCGCTTCGCAGCCGACTGCGACCGCCAGGCGTCGGTTTGTTCGCCGATGAAGTCGAGGATCGCGGACGAACCGACCAGGTCAATCTCGGCCTTGCGGACGTTGTCGATCGCGTAGCCCTGGGCTTTGAGCTCCTGCTTCAGCGCCCGAACTTCGGCCTTGTTGTTGGCTTGAGCGGTGATGTGACGACCCCAGGCGTCGGTGGCAGCGACCGTGAAGGTCCGCGACCGTTCGAGGGCAGTGTTGACCTCGTCCTGGGCGCCCTTGTTGCCGAGGACAGCGGAGACCAGTTGCCGCTGGGTGATGCCGAACGAGCGGGCCTGCGCGGCCGCGCCAGAGACCTCGGCGGCGTGAAAGATCGCGGCGCGGGTGGCCTTGGTGGTGGCGCCGGTGATGGCGTCGAGGGTTGAGCGGTAATCCTCGGCGGGTGGCTTCGCGGAGCGGAACGATTCGGCCGAGTCGTCGGTCGCGCCAGAGAGGCCACCAAGAGCAGAGATGAGTCCCCCGCCCACGCCACCAATGAGCGCACCCCATGGGCCACCCATGCTGAAACCGACTGCGGCGTAGCCCGCGACGGACCCAAGTGTGGAGACCGCTTTGTTGCTCGAGTTCGCAGTGGAGGTGAGCGCGACGAGACCAGCGGGGCCAGCGAGAGTCTTCGCGGCGCCCGCGGCTTTGAGTTGAGCCAGACCGAGGGCGGTGGATCGAGTCTCGGCCTGTACGGCGGCAACAGTCCACTGACGCAGAGCAATGACCTGTGCGCCGATCGCTGCCGTTCCTGTGGCGAACCCGGCGGCCATCCGAGGCAGAACGAGTGCCGCGATCCCGGCGGTGATGCCAGCCTCTCGAAGAGGACCAGGGATCGCGTTGATGATGTCGGCGGCGGACTTTCCTGCACCAACGAGGAGTTTCAGTCCCCCGATGAACGCTTGCCCGAGTGGGCCTTGGGCCACATTGACGAAGTCGTCGCCGAGATTGAGGACGAGGTCACCGAGCGACTGGACGGCCGGGCGGAGATCGTCAATGGCGTCCCTGCCAGCGGCGATCGCCGCAGGGAGCCCGTCACGGATGGCGTCGTCGATCGCGGGCGAATACTTCCGGTACAGCGACTGGGCGCCGGACTCGAACTCGGAGCGGAGAGAGCCGAGGGTGCCGCGCAGTCCCTTGGCTTGGGCGGTAGCAGCACGCTGCGCGCCGCCGGCGCGCTTGACTCCATCGGTGTAGTCAGCGAGCCCCTTGGCACCGTTCTCCAAGATGACCTGGGCGGCGGTGACACCGGTCAGGCCGAAGATGTCCTTGAGGGAGCGGTTCCGCTGAGCCTGGTTGAGTTTGTCGAGCCCGCCGCGAAGGTCGTCGATGAGGTCACCGAGGGGCCGCATGTTGCCCTGCGCGTCGTAGACCTCGACGCCGAGGTCTTTGAGAGCCTCGGCGGCCTTCCCGGCGGGAGCCTGCAAAGACGCAAGGAACTTACGGAACCCAGTACCGGCCTGGGATCCCTTGAGGCCGGCGTTCGCCAACTCTGCGAGAACCGCAGACGTCGTCTCGAGGGTGATGTTGGACTTCGCGGCCAACGGTGCGACGTACTTGAACGACTCGGCCAGGTCCGCAACATCAGAACTCGAGATATCGGCCGCGTTGGCGAGACTGTTGGCGATATCGGTGGCTTGGGTGGCGCGGAGCTTGAACGTGTTGAGGGTGTTCGCGACCAGCTCGGCAGCGTCACCGACCTCGAGTTGACCAGCCTTGGCCAGGACCGACGTGGCATAGGTGGCCTTGAGAGACTTGTTGAGGTCGAGGCCGGCCTTGGCGAGCGCCAGGGTGCCCTCAGACGCCTGCCCGGAGGTCTGCTGCAGTTTCGCGAACTGGCCGGACTGCTTCTCAAGGGACGCGGCGGCCTTGTCGATCGCGGCGTCAGTTTCCCCGGTGACGGCCTGCAGGCGCGCCAAGGTTTCGACGTAGTTGCCGCCGGTCTCCAAGACGGCCTTGCCTGCCCGGGTGAGCTTGTGGACGGCATAGCCGCCGGCAAGGAGCTTGGTAACGCGTTTGGCGGTGCCGCCCAGAGTGTTGAGTGAGCCGGTCGTCCGCACGATCTCGGCGCGAGCCCGCGAACCGTTGGCGAGGATCGCGATGCGGATGGGTCCGGCCATGCGATCACCTCTCCTCAGGCAAAGGGCTGGCTCGCGCCGCGGGTCGGAGCGAACGAACGGGCACTACTTGCGGCGTGCTCGACGCCACACGTCGGTGAACGCATCGCGTTCCAGGGCGGTGAGTCCACGCCACACCGACGGGGGTTGCCCGGTCATGAGGCACCAGGCGGCCATTTCCTCGGCGACTAGTCGTCGAGCGTGGAGAATTTTCCCTCGTCGCTCACCGGCTCGTCGGCGAGTTCCTCACGCTCGGGAGCGAACGCGTCGGTCACCTCACGTTGCCGCATGTTCATGACCCGGGAGTAGGCGTCGTCCTCAGTGCCGCCCTCACTGAGGAACCGGCCGAACAGGGCGGCGCGGACGAACTTGGCGCCGTCGAGGTCCTCGATGGGTGCCTTGAACCGGCGGGCGATCGCCTCTTCGTGGTGGCCAGTGAGGTCGGCGATCGCGTCGCCGATGGACTGCTTGGCGGTGTTGGTGGTCATGAGAGTCCTTTCCTGCGGATGATGGTGTTGAGTTCTTGCTCAAGGCGGCGCAGTGCGTAGGGCTGCCAGGACTGGTCGGCCTTCTGCAAGAACCCAGCCGCGGTGATGTTCCGGGCAGGCCACCCGTAGTTGATGGGGCCCGCATACGGGATGGATGCCCGGCCGACGGTGACGACGGCCCGGTTCTTGGCGCGGTTGCCGCGAGTGTCGCGGGCAAGTCGGCCTGTGCGGCGCGGCGCCAGTGAAGACACCAAAGAGGCGCCCTCACTGGCGATCGAGGAGAACGCGCGCCTGAGGTCCTCGGCATCGACACCGATGGCCTGCAAGTCTCGGACGACTCGACTGAGCCCGTCGACGCGGAGGTAGCTGGCCACGGTCGCTACAGAGTCGGCACCGGTCGAAGGAGTCGACGGGCCGGGTCGACGGTAATGTCGCTGCGGCGGGTGACCTCGACGACCAGCGCGCCGCCCTCAACGCGGAACGTGAGCGCCGAAACAACCTGAGGATCGAACCCGAGCCTGTGACACAGGTCGGCGACGATCGTCTTGTCGTCTCGGTCGCCCTCGAATCGCTCGGTGACCGTGCGAACTTGCCCCACGGGCATAGTCACACTGTGACCCGGGTCGGCTTGGCTGTGTATTCCCACTCGACCTCGAAGGTGAAGCGGGCCGTGGTGGACCTGTTGGCCTCGCCACCGAGGAGGTCGCCGTCTGGTTCGGCGACGACAACGTTGCCGGTGAAGTGCGGCGTCGCGGGTGCGGGGGCTGCTCCGCCGGCGGGTGCGACAGTCGAGGCAACCGTGGTCCCGGACGCGGTCCACACCAGATCCCACAGGGTTCCTGCCTCGGGGTCCTGGACGGCGGTGAATGCGAGCTTGTAGAGCCTCGCACCACCGGCGGCAGCGTCCGCGAACGACGTGAAGTCGCTGTCGGCGTCGCCGGCGGTGATGCGGCAGTTCGAGACCTCGGCAGTGAAGTCGTCGCCTGCGACGTCGAGGGTGAGTGCACGGGTTCCGAGCTTCATGAGTAGTTCTCCTCATCGGGTGTGGTGGTGCTGGATGGTGTGGTGCTGATCGAGTCAGGTGACTCGTCGAACTCGACCTCGTCGAACTCGACCGGGTCGTCGTCGCCCGAGGTGTCGGGGGTGTCGTCAGCGATGTCCTCGGCGTCGTCGGCGAGCACCTCAATGGGCGAGTCAGATCCCGGGGCCTGGGCGGACCAAACCCCAGGTTCGGTCAAGGTGATGACTGCACGGGACTTGATGACGGGCACTCGCAGGGTCTTCGCGCTGGGAGTGGTCACCTCCAGGCGCTGGCCGCCGTCGGTATCGGCCGTGTCGGAGGGGGTGTCGATGATCCAGCGACCGCCGACGGGGACGATGTTCATGTTGATTCCTCTCAGGTGGTGAGTCGGATCTCGCGCAGGTACTCGACCGAGGCGGCCAAGTGGGCCTGGTTGCGGATCTCGATCTGTCCGGGCTGCTCGACCTTGACGACTACCCACTCCCGATCGGGATCGGCGTCGACCGCGGCGATGACAGCCAGCAGTTGAGTGTCAAGGTCGTCGGCTCGGTCATCGGTGGCGCCGGGTTCGGCGACCACCACGACGTTGCAGCGGACCAAGGCGCCGCCGAACGTGGCGCCCTCGAACGACAGGTAGGGCTCCCCGGGAGCCACGTAGACCATCGGGTAGAGGGCGCCCTCAAGTTCGTCGGGGTCGAGGGCGAGGAGGTCTTCTGGGACAGTGGTGTAGGCCCGGATGTCGGCGGCGTTGATGATGCCGGCGAGGTGGGTGCGGGCTTCGGTCAGAACGTTGGCCACGATCAGTTTCCTTGGGTCTTCTTCATGGCGACGGTCAGGAACCGCACACCTCGCCCTGAACGGTGACGCACGGGCGGCCCATCGATCTCGTAGACCTCGTCGTGCCACCGGATCCGACACACCGAGGTGACGATCCCGTCCAAGGAAGGAGGCAGGAAACCCTTCCAGGTTGCTAGGCCCCCGTCGTCCTCAGCGGAGGCCGGAGTGGGGGTCTGCTCACCCTGAAACGGTGTCGGGACCTCGGTGGGGGCCAGGTCCCAGGTGATCCGCTTGAGGCCGTTGCTGTCGGCTTTGCGGGCGGGAACCAGGACCACGGCCCGGTCACGGAGCCGAACGCCCATCAGTAACGGACCTGATCAGGCCAGGGCTCCAAAGCGGGGAAGCAGCCCTGTGGAGCAAGCGCCCCTCCTGTGGACCCCGAACCGGTCTCCGCGGCGTCCTTGAGGATCGCGTCGCGACGTTCGACGGAGTACTGAGTGCGTTCCTCGCCGAGCTGGTAGACCGAGAGGCCCCGCGGGTTCTCCGCATAGACCACACCAAGTTCCAGCGCCCAAGAGAAGATCTGGGCGTTGGCCGGGTCGTCCATGTTCGGCCGCCGATCGAGCTTCAAAACAGGTTTGAGCCAGCCCCACACCACCGACTCCACCAGCATCGCCCTGGCCTCGGAGACCTCCTCGTCGAGGAGGTCTCCAAGGTCGGATGCGCTGAACAGTGGAGAGTCGGCGATGGGGACTGGCATCAGTCAGCCGCCGTAGGCCGCGACCAGGTCGTCCCTGGTCTTGCCGTCCAGGTCGGCGTCAGTGGCGCCCTGGGAGCGCGCGTAGGACTCCCACGCCTCCTTAGACGCCGACTTGGCCGGCTTCTCAGCCTCGGACGCCGCCCGTTCGCCTAGAACGACGGCACCGATCGACTTCAACAACTTCAGGTTCTCCGCGTTGCCGGGCAACTCGGTGCCCCGGGCGAAGACCTTCCGCTTGCCGTCGACGATCACTTTGACCTTGGGCCAGACCACCAGATACGAACCGGCCATCAGAAGCCCGTTCCGATCTCGCAGGCCGCGCCCGGCTCCTGCACGATCGGGACGACGCTGCGTCGGCCAGCCAGGAGCCACTGGTCCGCACCCGAGGGGTCACGACGGACCCGCGACTCGACACCGTCAGCCGAGGACCCCGTGAACTCCGGGGAGTCCAGGTTCTCGTAACCGAGGCCACCGAGCTGCGTGGAGTCGAGGACCATGCGGGTGACTCCCGACGGGAGACGACTGGTCTGCAAGAGCTTCAGCCCAGCGATGACCAGCACCTCACCCTCGGAGGTGACCGTGTTGCCCGACTCGCGAGCCAGACCTGCGACCACCTTCTCGTTGGAGACCATCAAGGCATACGAGTTGTCGTCCATCACCAAGATGTCCGGGTCGTAGCCCTCGTCCAGGGTCGTGATCTCGGCCTTGGCCAGCATGGCGTCGCGGAACGGGTACGCCGCAGCGTTGCTCCATGCAGCCTGCTCGTTGACACCCTGGGTCACCGCGGCACTGATCGCAGCCAAGGAGACCGTGTCGACGCGCTTGATCACCGTGTTGGCGATCTTCTTCAGGGAGCGCTCAACCGGGTTCATCTTCCGCCGCTTGATGGCGGCATCGGTGACCACGGTCTCCTCGCCCCAGTTGGTGGGAGAGGCCATGGCTGCAGCAGGTTCCCCGACCTTGGTGCGGGGGTAGGTGCCGCCAGGGGAGACAGCGGTCGGGTCGTCCTCGGCGAAGATGGACTCACTCACCTCGTAGGAGAGCGCACCACCTTCGATCTCGTACCGCCCGCTGAGCAGTACGTCGGAGATGAACCGCAGGTCCGAGAGTTCCCGCAGACGCCGCTGCACCGAGGTGGGGTCGTTCAGGAAGCGGTTGATGGTGAGCACATCACCGGTGAGGGTGGGTGCCGGAGGTGGATAGATCGGCATAGCGAAGCTCCTCTCAGAGCACCAGATAGGTGACGGACTCGGTGTCGGCCGCGGCCGCGAGCGCGAGACCGACGACAAGGGATGCGTCATCGACGCCGGTCCCCCACGGGGTCAAGGTGCCGCCGGTGTCGGACTTGAGCAGGTCGCCGGCATCGATCGCGCCGGATGCCGTGCCCTTGCGGACCCCGCTTCCGCGGGGGAAAACGACCACGTCGGCACCAAGGATGGCGTCGTGAGCGGCCGAACCGACGATCTTCGCGGAGTCGCCGGCGGCGGGGTGAGCGACAGTGAGGTCGCCAGAGACCTCCACGTCGGCGCCACCAGTGACGGCCGCGGAGGCCGTCAAGGTGATCGGTGCGCCAGGCTCGTAGATACGGACGGTGTCACCCATGATCAGGCCTCCTGCTTCTTGCCGTAGATCGCGGCGTAGGGGTCGTCGGCCTTGCCTTCGTCGGCGTGGCCCGCCTCACTGACCGGGATGATGTCGGCCATCTCGGACAGCGCCTGGGTGGTCGCCTCCGGGTCGAGGTCGTACTGCTTTGCCCACGACTCCCGCAACGCGGCGGGGAACTTGGACTTGTTGGCCTCAAGGCACTTGTCACGCTTCATGGCGTGCAGTTCCTTGCTGGCCTGTGTGCCGGCGGCAGCACCGGACTGGGTGGTCTCCCACTGGGCGGCGGGGATCACGACGTGACCCTCGGGCACAGCGGGAGGGGCAGCCTCGGGCTCGGCGCGCTCACTGAGGGCCTCGGACAGTGCCGCCACGATGGTGGCCTCGTCCGCGTCCTCGGCGAGGCCGAGATCCTGCCGCATGGTGGTGAGCTGCTCGGGCGTGAACGCCATCGCGGTCTCCGTTCCTTGCGTGGTGATGGACCCGCCCGCGGACGCGGTCGGGGGCTTGGTGGTGGGCTTACGGCGCGTCCATGCCGCACGTGCGGCCGGGTGAATGAGCGCCTCGGTGTCCCAAAGGGCGGCGGCAGCCATGTCGAGGTCCTCGAAGTCGTCCTCGAGGTCCGGCACGGGCGGCGGGGTGGCTGTCGAGGCGATGTTGGCGACACGGGTGGCGAGACCGGCCGCGACAGCCTCCTGTGCCGAATACCAGGTGCCGTTGCCGTTGTCTGCCAGCATCCGTTCACGCCACTGGGCCGCAGTGCCGCCGGCGCGGTGGGCGTAGGTCTCGGCGTAGTTCTGGGACTGCTTGTCGATGAAATCGGCTTCTGATCGCAACTCGGCGGCGTTGCCGGCAGTGAAGAGCCACGCCTCGTGAACCATGATCTGGGATCCGGGACTCATGATCAGTTCCTCACCCGCCAGGGCGATCATCGACGCCGCAGACGCCGCCACCCCATCGACCACAACACGAACCCGCGCCGAGACATTGGCGAGAAGGTTGGCGATCGCGATCCCCTCGATCGCACTTCCGCCGAAACTGTGAAGCCGAACGGTGATGTTCTCGACGTCGCCGAGGTTGCGGAGCGCTGTGGCCACGTCGTCGGAGTCGAAACCCCACCAGTAGCCGCCCACAGTGCCGTACAGCCAGATCTCGACACCACCACCGGTTTGCGGCACTGTCCCGTCCTCGGATGACTCCGTCTCGGAGGTGACGATGACTCGGCTCTGGGCCTGCTTGTCGACGGCGCGGGCGGCGCGGGCTTGGAGCCCGCTGACTCGCTGGCGTTTGGTCTTCATGCGCTCTCCTTGGACGTGTGCGCGGGAATGCCGATCGTGGATCGGACGAACTCCTCGAGGTCTTGGTCTGCGGTCAACACACCGGCGTGAACCAACGTGGCCAGTGCCTGCACCAGTGAGTCCTGTCGTGCGCCGATCTCGTCGAAGATCAACCGAGGGGCACGTTGTCCTGGCCAGTTCCAAGCCACCAGGTCAGCGACCACGTGCCGCGATGCGGTGCGAGCGATGTTCTTGGCTGTCTTCTGAAGACTGAGGATGAAGGCGTTGAAGAAGGTGCTGCCCAACGCATAAGAGCCTGTGCCGGACTGGGATCCGAGGTTGAGGAAGTTGGCTAGCACCGACCCGGCGATCCGTTCGTCGTGTCGTCGAATGGACTTGTCCAGATCAGGGAGGACACCTTCGATGCCTTTGAGTTTCAGGTCCGCGCCATGTGGCACCGCAACCCCGGCCTCGCGACCAACCCGAACATTGGTAGCGATCGCTCGGCCGGCCGACAGGTCGTTCTCACCAGGTGCGCCGACGTAGACCACCACCGGTGCCCCGGCCCGTTCCCCGAGAATGAGTTCGAGGCGCTGCGCGCGCCCGCTCATCAACCAGGGCCCGTAGGCCGGTCGCAGAAGAGATTCGCCGCGCCAACGATCACCGCGACGATTCCGGGAGTAGACAACGATCCGGTCGACTGGAAGGGGAATCGTCTGCGACCCGGCACCGTAGGCCTGGCCTTGGATCGCCGGGGTCTGCTCGAGGGACACTAGGCCGCCGTCTCGGGCGGTGTTCCACTTCGTGATCGTCCGCCCCGACCGCCACCCCAACTTCGCGAGGTGCCACCGTCCGTCCTCGCCCCACTGGGCCTTCTGCTCGAAGACGGAGTGGCCGTATCGCAGGTACTCATCCAAGGCGATCTCGACGTGGTCATCCCAGGAGAACTTGTCGTCAACTGGGAGTGCGGTGCTTGCGTCACGTTCCCCGACCCCCACCACGGGAAGCGACAGGTCGTCGGCGCAGGCCCGTGTGATCTCCGGGTCGCACCCGGTGCCGTCGAGTTGCCATCCGGTGCCCAGGATGGTCTGGATGACCGCGGAGAAGACACCCGCTACCTGCGGGCTCGTCAGCATTTCGTCGTAGGTCGAATAGGCCTCAGGGAAACGAAGTTCAGGAACGTGCTCTTGCTGCAGGGATGTCCACCAGGTCGCGGCCGACTCGGTTGCTCCGACACCGAGTTCGTGACGGGGCACCCCAGCGCCTTCGGGAGCCGGAGGCGTGTCAACCATTCGTGGCCTCCTTCATCACAGCGGGACGGTGTTCCAGTCGAGGGATTCGGCGGCGGCCTCAGGTGTGTCACCTGAGATGCCCACCGGTGGCGGTGGGGCTTGTTTGGCGAGTGCCCCGTCTTCGACGGCCTGACCTCGGGCGTCGAGCGCGAGCAGCATTCCCACCGAGTGGTCAATGAGGAGGCCGTGTCGCTTCTTGCCGACCTTGCGGTAGTGGGCGATGACCACACCTTTGGCGTCCTCGCGTAGCCGCGACGGCTTGCGGCGACCCTTGACGATCACGGTGTTGTCGACGTGGGCGGTCAGGACGCCGGTTGGGTCACAGAACGTCAGGTCACCGGCGTCGCGAAGAGTGATGAACCTGTCGACCATTCCGTCCATCCGGGTCTCTACGTTCGTGGGGACCTCGACGACTTTGCCCGGATGTTTAGCGGCGAGCTTCTCCAGCGTGGGTTGCCACTTGTAGGGGTCGCCGTAGAGATAGTGCACGTCGTAGGCCTTGAAGAGGTCGTCGACGTACTGCTCGACCTCCAGCGCCGGAACCTTCTTCTCTCGACACCCTGGGGGTTCATGGTCAGGGCGAACGCACATGCACCGGGGGAGCCACGTTTCGAGTGGGAACACGCGGCCATCGGAGATCCGGACGGCGTCGAGCACGGTCGCGTCCCGCGATCGGGAGCCGTCAAAGCCGAGGGTGATCGCCTCGCCGGGGAGGAGTCGACCCTCTTCGGTGCGATTGAACGTCTCCCACCTCGGTGGGGCACACAGTTGCTCCTCGCCGGCGAGGGCCTCGCACAAGAAGAACCGGCGGACTTCGGCTTCTCCCATCGCCTCGTCGCGGCAGTCCTTGATCAGGCGCAGGGTGGAGACGTGGCCGCCGCGGTCCTTGAGTGAGTCCCCATAGAGGTACTCGAGTTCTTCACGCAGTGCGTTGTCGTCCTCAAGGTCGACGTGTTGCCGTGATCTCCGCACGTCGGCATAGGTGGCGGAGTTCTTGGCCTCGCATACCTGTTGAGCGTGGGAGTCCTCGGTCGGGTCCCAGATGTTGCTGGCACCGATCCACAGGCCACCCATGCCAGAGACTGAACGGAGAAGGGTGCGGGCGAACGAGAGTGGCGACCTCTTGCCGGTGTTCCCGTTCTCACCGGTGGCGGTCATGAGCCCGTTCTCGGTCAGGCTGACGGCAGTGAAGCGACCGCCAAGACGACCGAACGCGGTGGTGGTGAGTCGCTCGATGGGATTGCCGCAAGGAAGCCGGATCAGCTCGAGGGTGATGTCGACGCCGGGTAGGTCCGCGAGGGCGGAGGCTTCCAGCATCGCCTTCAGCGGCAACCAGGTGTTGTTGGCCTGGAGGTCGTTGAGGGCCGCGACTCCGATCCACGGTGAGGGATGTGGTTTGCCGACTGGTTCGCCGTGGGCGTCGAACCCTGCGAAGTCGCATGGGCCGAAGGCGTGGAGCAGGTCCACCATCGCGATCAGGGGGTCTTTGCCCCACTTCTGACCCCGGATCAGTTGGGATCCGCCGTACTTGAAGGCGTCGTTGCCGTCGGCCTCGCGGGCGTTCGGGTCAATTCGTCCACGATGGAGTAGGTGGAGGACCTGTTCGTCGTAGAGCCGAACCGGCTGTCCCATCTGGGGGCCGTCGGTGATGGTGAGGGTGTCCTCGATCCAGTCGGCCCACACGTGGCCCAGAGTGGGGAACTCGCCCTCAACCTGAGGCCCTCGCCACGGCATCGTTTCGTCCTACCGCTTCCTTGGCGTGGTCTTCTTCGCTGCCGCCCTCTTAGCCGCGGGCTTCTTGGGAGTGCTCTTCTTTGTTGCTGTCGGCTTGGTCGTGGTCTTCTTCGTGGGCCGCTTGCGTGTTGGTGGCTTGGGTGTTGTCTCTGCTGCGGCAGCAGCGCCGGAGAGCGTGGTGCTGCCCCCGCCGTCCAGGGCCACCAGATGACGACGTTGCACCGGGCCCCCGCCGTCGGTGCCGGTGGCGGCATGCTGCTGTGTCGCTTCGTGCTGGCCAGCGTCGGGGGCGGCGACTGACCACATCAGCGACTTCATGCCACGCGGTGTCAGCCCGAGACGGTCGGCGTACTGCCGGGACTCCTTGCCGGCGTCCAGGTCACCACACTGGGCCGCGGCCATCCATCGCACGTAGAGCGCCACGTCGTGGACCCATCGGAGCCGCTCCCACTCCACTGCCTGGGGGGTGTTCCACACTTGCGCCCATAGATTCGTCTCGGCCTCGACGATCATCCGGGCCTCGACCTCGGCGACCCGGAGGCGCTCACGGGTACGGGTCAGCTTCGTCAGCTGGGTCCGTGACAACTTCCCGGTTTCAAGCTCGGCGTCCTCGAGTTCCGCAACCGCTTCCTCGAGCAGCTCGATGCGGGCGAGGAGCCTGGGGTTCGGGGTCAGCGGCCAGGTCGGCGGGTCGCCGGGACGGCCAGCAGCTGGGAGAACGACTGGCCCGACGCGGGCGTTGCGACGGATCGGGTTCTGCTTCGGTAGCGCCGGCATCAGATACGCCGTGGTCTTGGAGCTTCATGAGCCCGTGGGCGTCGTCTCACACGAATCACCTCTGGGTTCCGTACAGATCTCTTTTCACTTGCGGGGGTGGTGCTGCCCTACCTGTGCGTGGATTTTTTCGTGCTCCGCTCACTGATCGCGACGTGTTGGTGCGCCGCGATTGCAGACTTCGTGTTCAGGACCGAGCGGCGCCGGACAGGTGTCATCTGGGTGTCCGAGGTCCCATGCCTCTCCAGGTCGGATCATCGGATCGCCTGCGACGCATAGCCCGAACGGGGAACGGCGGCACTGCACGCCGCCATGGCGGAGGATCTGGGCGGCCCAGGTGCGGCGTGAGGCCCTGTGCTCATCATCGTATGGACGTGGCTTGGGGTGCCGCTTGCATCGCCCACCTGGCGCCGGTCGGCCGCATGTCAAGCAAGGACGCAACGGCATCAGGAAGCCGGGCGTTGTTGGTTCGGTCGGCTCAGCGGATGACGAACGCCCGGGCCTGTGGCTCCGGGCGTGGGGTCGCTGAACGTGTTGGGGCCAGTGTGCCTTGTGGGACCAGTGAGGTCAACAAGGTCTTGGCGGCGTGTCTGAGTGTCAGGCTGCACCATCTGCTTCTCCGTTCTCGGCGCGGATGTGCTCGGCGAGCAGGCCGATCTGTGCTTCGTCCCACACCGAGCGGCACTCGATGCAGAGAGCGCTCTGGGTTGAGGCGTTCACTCGGAGGCCGCCGAGGTGTTCGCAGACGGGGCAGGTGTTGAAGGGTCGGTAGGCCGGGCTGTCCCATCCGGTGATGATCCGGGCTTGGTGCCACCAGTCGCGGATGTCGTGCTCGAGGTCGTGGCGTTGGCAGCACCACTGGCCGGTTAGTTCGGTCTTCTTGCCGTGGTGTTGTCCGCAGTGCTTGGTTGCGGGGTGGAGGCCGTGGAGTTTGCGTAGGCACCGGATGGTGCCTGATCCGGGGATGGGTCGGCCGGTGCGTTGGTCGAGCAGGTCTCCGGGGTCGTCTTCGCCAAGGCGGCGTATCCAGCGGGCGGCGGCGTCGTCGATCAGCATGAGGGTGTCGATCGATTCGATGCGGGCTGCTGGTCGTGATGTGGGGGCTGCTCCGGACATCTCGCCTGATCCGGCTGGGGTGGCGCCGAGGAGTTGGTGGACGAGGGCTGGGGCGTCGACGCCGTGGTGGGTTGGCCAGCTGCTGCGGACGAGGAACCGTTCGAGGTGTGTGTCGGGGTCTGGAACCCAACGGCCGGTCTCGAGGTTGTAGGGCTCGCGTTGTGAGTGGGTGCTGGTGAGTTGGGTGATCATGTCGTGGATGTCTGGTTTGCGGGCGTCGTTCATGGGGTCTCCTGGTACTGGCCGTCGGCGGTGAGGTGAACCAAGCGGCGCCACCAGATCCGGACTGGTTGTTGTTCGGGGTCGGTGCCTTGGTGGACCAACATCCCGGCGGTGTAGGCGGCCTCGCGGCGCCGTTCGATGTCGCCGTGGCATCCCGTTGTTCCGGTGCCGCAGAGCAGGAGCAGGTTCGGGGGAGTGTTGGTGGCTGTGTCTCGGCTGCCGCCGGCGCCGCGTGGGCGTCGGTGGTGGAAGGAGTGGGGTTCGGTCCAGGTGTTCCCGTCGTGGAGTCTCAGGCCGCACCCCTCGCACCTGTAGTTGGCCCTGGTCGCGACGATGTGTCGGACCTGGGTGGTAGGGCCCGTGGCGCGGCGGGAGGCGTTCAATCTGCGGGTGGCCAGTTGGGGGCGGCGGGGCATTGGGGCGGCTCGGCGGAGCTCTGTCTTCCGTTGCAGCGCGGTGCGGCGGAGTGTCATCAGATCTCCTCGCAGGCGCAGGAACCGATCACTGACTTCTTCTCGGTGAAGCAGCGGGGGCAGACCGCGCGAGCTGGTCGTGGGGTCGTGTCAGGGCACTGGGCGTGGCGGGCGCCATGGGCGGTGAGTGTGATGAGGGTCCCGGCAGGGAACCGGTCCTCGCAGTCGGTGCACTCGCCCGCGTACTGGGCCTCGAAGGGGCGGCTCACTGGTTCTTCTCCACTGGTTCGGGTGTTGTTGTCTGCCCGAATAGATCGGGTTGCGGGGACAGGTGGGTGTCGATCTCGTCAGCGAGACGGGTGAACAGGGCCTGGTCGGCGGCGGGGTTGCAGCCGGTGCAGTGGGTTCGCAGGTCGCATTCAGGCTTGTGCTCAGCGGCGGCCATTTCGCGGCAGTGCCGGAGGAAACTGAGCAGGGTGCTCATTGGCCGACCTGCTCTTCGAGGACGTCGTGGATTCGGTCGAGGGCGATCACGCAGGCTGCAGCGACGTTGGAGGTGATCTCTTCGCCGCGGTCCATCTGGTTCGCTGCGACCGTGAGAGCGATGCTCTCGGCGGGTTGCAGGGACACCTTGGCCAACGCGGTGTCGACGTGGGTGGTGATGATGTCGGCGACCACGGTGAGGAGCGGGACGATGTTGTGGGTGCAGGAGTGGTCAGGTTCGAAGATCGCTCGGATCAGTGCGTCTTCGTCGGCGTCGGTGAGGACCTCGGCCACCGCTTTGTGATCGGTGGCGTCGGCGTACTCAGCCTGGTCATTGAGCGCGGTCATGCGTCACCTCCGAGGGCGTCCTGGAGGCTCTTCAGCCGGCCGAGCACTAGGCCGATGGAGAAGTGCTCAGGCTTGGCCGCGCGGAGGTCGGCGGCGAGGGTGTCGACCAGTGAGCGAACTTGAGAGTTCCCGAAGGCCTTGCCGCCCAAGGACTCGTGATCGACTGCCAGTTGCCAGGTCGTCTTGGGGAACTTCTCCGCGAACAGTTCGGTGAAGCATTGGGGGCAGATGATCTCTTCCCATTGCCACGGAGCGTCGTCGCCACTGGGGCGCATGACTGGGTTCCAAACCTCTGGGGCTGTCCACCATGAGAGGTTGCGGCCGCCGCAGCGGTGGCAGTAGTCCTCGGGGTGAAAGTCCGGCCAGCCCAGGTCGCGCTGCTCGCTGATGGCCGAGAGTGGAACTACTACCAACCGGCGGCGTTCAGCCACGGCTTTCACCGCCCTGCGTCTCTCCGGGCAATATGGCGGGGTCGATCTCAGTCCACTCCGTGACGAATCGAGTCTCGACCCGCAGATTCCGCTGCTGTTGTTTGCGTGACCGGAGGACGAAGAAGTTGCGTAGCGCCTGCTCGTGGGTTTGTTCGGCCATCCGGATGGTGTGACGAGAGCCGTCCATTGAGGGCGTCTCGCTGTCGTAGGCAACGCTCCAAACCTGTGACTCATTGGCCAAACGCGGTGTTTCCTCACTCATCACGCCTCCTCGGGGGTGGGGGAATCGGGCAAAGTGGGCGGTTCGGCATAGCGGGGGCAGATGGTTGAGTGCGTGCTGGGGAATCGCACATCGCCCTTGCAGTGCAGGCCGCGACCCAACGCAAAGGCGCAGGCCATGTAGTTCAACGAGGCGCAGTCAAAGTCTCCGCAAGTGCAGACCACTCGTGAGTCGTAAAGGGTTACGCCATGCGCTTGCTCGGTCCTTAGCGCGGTTTCGTTTTGTTCGTTTCGGTCGCTCATTGCTTGCCTCTCGTGGCGAAGATCTCGAGGTCCGCGATGGTCTCTGCGGCGGACTCGATGAGGAGTTGGATCCACACCGCGGCCTGTGCCCGGGTGAGTTGGTTGCAGCGGATCCCGGCGTGGACGGCCTTGAGGTCCTTCTCGAGTTCGTCGAACCGGAGGTTGATGTGAGCAGCGGAGTGCTGCTCACGGGTGGTGGCCAAGGCGTTCATGACCCGGTCGCCAGACGTTCCGATGCGCACTGGGCGCAGTGTCGGGTGGTGCCGGAGTGGCCCGGTTCAGCACAGGGGTCGGGTTGAACGGCGGCGAGGTCGCCGGGCTTCCTGAGTTGTTCCCAGCCGCCAATCCAGGCCTGGGCCGTGGCTGGGGGCCGGTTCGGTTGGTACTGGGAGAGCGCGGACTTCACGAGTGGCCCGTCGCCGTGGGTGGTGATCAGGGCCTCGATCTGGGTGACCTGGTCGAGGGTGAGGAGATCCCAGCGGACGACGAGCTTGTGGGCTTCGAGGGCTGCTCGGAGGATCTCGACCGACGCCGGCAGAGTGGTTGCCCGGCCGGCGCCTGCTGCTGCAGCAGCATCTACCTCTACCTCTACCTCTGTTCCCGTTACTTCGGCGTCACTCACGCTGTTCGTAACGGCGTTACTAACGCCGGACTTGCGTTGTTGTCTGTGACGGGCCTGTCGTGCTCGACCAGCGACCCGGCGGGCGTCGAGTTGCTCGCGGGTCTCTTGGTGTCGGTGCCAGTTCACGAACCGCCACCCACCCTCGACGACCTCCCACAGGCCTTCACGGACCAAGGCGCGCGCACGCGGGATGCCTCGTGTTGGGCACAACCGGGGGAGCGCCTCTTTCGGAACGATCCCGGCGTTCTCCTGGTCGCCGCAGTACGCCATGGCACGCACGAACAGGACCTCGGCGGCCTCGCCGGCCCGCATGACTGCGGCGTCGTTGTAGAAGCTCGTGGAGAGCTTGACCCAGTCCACTCAGTGGTTCCTTTCGGGTAGCCGTAGCCACGGGAACCGTGCACGGGTGCGGGCGGTGGCCATGGTCGTGACTTGTGCGCGCAGTGCTCGGCGTTGGAGTTCCCAGGGGGCACGGGTCGGGTCGCCCCACAACACGTGGGAGGCGTCGCGTTGGGTGAATCCCTGGGTGATGAGGTCGCGGAGTTCGTCGACCTGGTGGTCGTTGCAGACACAAGACCGTGGGTTGGTGTGCTCGGTGGTGACGGTGACCATGGTCATGCGGCCACCTCGTCACAGGCCCTGAAGTAGCGTTCCGGTTTCCACCCGGTGAGGCGACTCAGGTCTGTCAGTGAGCGGCCGGTGGCGTACCAGCGGCGGCAGACCTCGGCCCTCTCAGCCTTTGTGGTGGGGAGGTGCCACTCTCCAGCCAGGACACGGTCGACAACGACGTCATCAATGTCGATGGGTTCCTGTGACGCATAGGGGGTGGCGTCGGGGTTGTCTAGGTCTTCGTCGTCCCACGCCAGTGGCGGCGCCCATCCTCGGGCGCGCGCGGCCGCGGCGGTACGGGACGCCCAAGTGTCGGTGCACCAGGTCATGGACAGTTCGTCATAGAGCGCGACGATCTTTGCGGCAGTGGCTTGGGTGACCCGGTCCTGTTTGAGGATCTGCTGGACCCAGAACTGGGTGTGGCCGGCGTGCTTGGATAGGGCAGTCCCAGACCAGCCGAGGCGGTGGAGTGCTTGGATCCGGCGGTGGACTCCGATCGCTGGGGTCAGTGGGCTGGGGTGGCGGCGCCGGTCGCGGCCTTCGTCGCGGTGTGCGGTGCGGCAGCAATCTTCACGGCATCCGGCGATGTACCCCGGGTTGGTGCCGTGGCGTGGGTCGTCGAGAGTGATCATGTGAGTTCCCTCGCGATCTGGGCAAGGACCAACGGGTCGTCGATGGGCCACAACCCGAGGCGGCCGGGTAGGTAGATCGGGTGGGCCAGGACCCTGGGTTGGGTGAGCATCAGGTGCGCGGCGTCTGGTTGGGCCCACGGTGAGCAGCAGCCATCACGGGCCGTGGAGCAGGAGTCCGCGGTATGAACGGTGTGGACGGTGACGATCCCGACAACAGCACCCAGGTGGGTGGCCGGGTCAGAGCCGTTCAACTCGGGCAGTGGTTGACCCGAGACCCTTTGCACGTCACGGGTGGCGTCGAGACCAGCGAGACGGCTCGAGGTGTGGATCAGCAGCGGACCGGTGTGGGCGAACTGTTTCCGGGCGGCGTCCTGGCCGCGTTTGTTGGTGCGGTTCTCGACGTTCTTCCCTAACCGGAGGATCGCGTAGGCCCAGGGCTGCTGAATACTGATCGCCTTCATGCGCTCACCGCCTGGCCGAGGAGACGCATCCGGTCGGCGTGGTGCTTCTCGCACAACCGGGCCCCGGGGACGGTGGGTTCACCGCACTCGCGGCCACGCGGGATCTGGGTGGTGGTGAACGAGACCGGCCACACCGTCACCGTGCAGATACCGCCGCTCATGCTGCACCTGCCAATGACTCGGCCACCGCGGTCATGAGGTCCCGGGCAGCAGGTGGGGTGACGGCGTTCCCGGCGAGCTTGACCAGGTCACGGCGAGTGATCGACTTCAACGTGTAGGGCTGCCAGGCGTAGTCGCTTGGGAACGCCATACCGGCGGCGACTTCGTGGGGTTCAAGCATCCGGAACAGGCAGTCATCGACCATCGCCTCGGCGGCCGCGACGTCGCCGGGGGTGACCAGGGACTGGTGACCCTTGGTGGTGACGGTGCGGAGCTCCTTAAGGGCGGGGGTGAGCATTTCCGCGCCGGTGCCCTGGCTGGTGTTGTGGCGGTGGACCAACGCGTACCGGTCGCGGGTGGTCAGTGCTCCCAACGTGTCCATCGCAGACCGGGCTGTCTCACCAGACCCGGAGGAGTAGTAGGGCGCCAGGAGGGCGTAGGCGTCACGGGTGGTGAGCGACCTGAGCGCATCCTCGACAGGTCTTGCGTCGTCGTTCCATGACCCACCAGCGGGAGTGATGAGTGCTTTGCTGGTGTCGTTCGCGGTCAGTGTGCTGATTGGCTCGTCCAGGGACCGGGTGCGGTACTCGTGGCGGCGTTCGAGCATGAAGGCCGGTTCGACGAGGCCGTGGTGGTTCCCAGACGCGCAGACCGTAGCGAGGGGGTCCGACACAAGCCTCGCGTCAGACCCGCCACCGCGGAGCTCGGCGACGAACGGCGGCTCGGTGACCGACATGTTGCCGGCGGTGCCGGTCAGGGTTCGCATCTCCTCGTTCGCTGGTGTGGTGTGCCGCGCGGGGTGGCCGCCCGGGATGCCGTAGTGCCGAGTCAGGAGAGCCGTCTCTGCCCGCGTCGTCATTGTTCGGAGCGGTTGCTCCACTGAGGAGGCCTGCTTGCCTTCTCGTCCCTCCACCGGCACCGCGAGCGCTTTGCTCTCCAACGTGTGGAGTGTCTTGAGGGGTTCATCGAGCGGCCAGGCCCGGTAGTAGCCGTCGGGGTCTCCGTGAGCCTTGTGCTTGGGATCGGCCGCGTCGTAGGTGTGGCCTGCGGCTTCGAGGGAGAAGGGGCGCCAGTAGCGTGCGATCCCGGCGGCGATCCGTGCCCGGGTCTTGTCGGCCAACGGTTTGGGTCGGTCGCCGATCCGTGTCCCGGACAAGGTCCAGTCGATAGCTGCTGCTGCGGGGAGCCACCCAGGTTCGACGGTGGTGCCGCAGGCGGCGTGAACGTAGACGTACTGGGCTCGGTAGCGGCCCACAGTGCGGCCGGGTTTGAATGCCTGCTGTGACTCGACGAGCAGGGAGCAGCGGGGGCACCATGCTTGGGGGCGCATGACGGCGTCGATGTCCGGGGCGCGGTCGCCTTTGGGCCAGCAGACGATGTAGATCCGGTCTCGTGACTGGGGTGCGGGGAGGCCGGCGAACTGGGCGTGCATCGAGTTCAGCGACACGACCCGGAAGACGTACCCAAGGGCGGTGAGTTGCTCTCTCCAGGTTTGCCATGCCAGGCGGTACTTGGCTTGCATGGCGATGTCGACGACGTTCTCGATGATCACTCGGCGGTAGCGGTGGTGCTCGATGAACTTCAAGACGTCGAACATCAGGAGCCGGGAACGGACAGCTGCTTCGTTGGACTCGGGGTCCTCGAAGAGACCTTCTTCGATGTCGGGGAGGTTGGTGCCGTTGGCCTGGGACCACTTGGTGCACTCGGGGCTGGCCCAGAGGATGTCGGTCTTGGGGAAGTAGCGGGGGTTCTCTTCATGGAGGTCCGCTACTGCGTGGTCGGTGGTCTGGTGGTTCTCATGGTGCACATCGATCGCGACCTGCCAATGGTTCGCAGCGATCTTCACCTCGACACCAGGAACGGCGACCATGCCAGTCGAAGACCCGCCGGCGCCAGCAAAGAGGTCGGTGACGGTGAGCGTCATGCCGACCTCCAGACGTGTTCGGTGGCCATCAGTTGGCCTGCTTCTTCGCGTCGCGGCTGTCAGCCCACGCCTCTGCCCGCGCCCGGTTCATCAGCCGGTAGGACCTGGTGAAGCCCTGCCCAAGAAGAGTCGTGGCCAACCTCGAGACCCCGGAACGGCGGGGAGAGCAGTACGGGACCCCGTTACGGCGGCACGATTCCTGGTGTTCGGTGTCGTCACGGCGGTCTGTGAATGGTTGCTTCGGCATCAGAGCGCGTCTTCCTTCGCGTCGATCATCAGGTCGAGCAGCTCCAGAGCCAGGCCTGACTGAGAGTCCGCGAGCTCGGCGGCTGGGTTTGTCACCGGAAGAGGGTTGTTCCTGTAGAACTCACGCGCTGCGCTGTACGCCGCGTTGTAGACGACCCAGTAACGGTTGCTGCCCGGTGTGAGGTCGGCAGCGGCAGCGACAGCG
>JBFIDC010000010.1:0-21836 GCA_041581495.1 Nocardioides sp.
ACCGGGCGACCCGGCTGTTCGCCGCCGCGCGTCTCGAGGTAGTTGTTCTTCGGCACCATCACCTTGCGGCGGAAGATGCACACGACCTTGCCGTCCTGGTTGTAGCCGATGGTCTCGACGTGGACCACGCCACGGTCGTCCTTGGAGGTCGACTCCCACTTGTCGAGCACGGTGGTCTCGCCATAGAGCGTGTCGCCGTGGAAGGTGGGCGCGACGTGACGCAGCGACTCGATCTCGAGGTTGGCGATCGCCTTGCCGGAGACGTCGGGCACCGACATGCCCAGCAGGATCGAGTAGACGTAGTTGCCCACGACCACGTTCTTGCCGAACTGGGTGGTCTCCTCGGCGTAGTGCGCGTCGAGGTGGAGCGGGTGGTGGTTCATCGTGAGCAGACAGAACAGGTGGTCGTCCGACTCAGTGACGGTCTTTCCCGGCCAATGCCGATAGACCGCGCCGACCTCAAACTCTTCATAGCTACGTCCGAATTGCACGGATGCATTCTGCCCAATGGGTCAGCTGCCGCCTCCACCGGCCTGGTCTCGACACGCCAGTCGCGACTTCGCAGGCTCACTCGCGCGGCTTGCTCGACCACCGACAAGGCGGATGAGTCGTGGCTGACCTAGTTCCTAGGTCAGCTGCCGCCTCCACCGGCCTTACGTCGGTGCATCTTGGGGGCCCCGCCCACCACCTCGGAGCCGTGTGCCTTCTCCTTGGCCGGGGCGTCTTGGTGCACGCCCTTCTCCTTGGAGTTCTTGCGGTCCAGCGCCTCACGCATCTTGGCCTTGAGGTCCTCGTTGGCCTTGTCGTCGGTCATAGGTCCTCCGGTTGCTGCTGTACGGGTCATGGAGCGTCGAACCCCACCTTCGCACCACTAGCCTCACCAGTCGACTGATTTCGGTGCGCAGGCTCGTTCCTGCCGATCAGCGACCGTCGCCGATGTTGGGTATGCGAGCAGTTCGCCGGTCGGAGGCGGCAGGTCCACGTATCCTGAAACCTGGACCGCCAAGGGGATGCCACTCGCTCGCGGTCCGTGGACCGGGAGGACCAGATGACAGGCAAGCGCGCGCACCGGCGCCAGCGCCCTGTCGACCGCCTGCGCCCATTCTTCGCCGCCGGCATCGCCTTGCTGGTCGTCACCGCCGTGATCTATGAGTTCGCCAACATCCGCAACGGCGACCGGGCGAGGGACGACGGGTCCTCCTCGAGCCTTGCCGGCACGGCGGCCGCCCTGAACTACTCGGCGTCCCAGCGCGTCGTCTCAGGTGTGTCCCTCAAGCGGCTTCCGCCCAAGGTGTGCACTCCCGAGGTGGTCACCGAGTCGCTGACGGTGGTCGGGTTCAACATCAAGTCGCGCATCACCAACGTCGCCGACATCCTGGCCGCCTCGGGCGCCGACATCGTGTTGCTGCAGGAGGTCGACAAGTTCCGCGCGAACTCCCGCTACCTCGACCAGGCCGGCTATGTCGGTGCGCAACTCGAGATGGCCAACGCCTTCGGGGCCAATGTGCTGCGAGGACGCAATCGCTTCGGCACCAGCCAGTACGGCACGGCCATCTTGAGCAAGTACCCCATCGTCTCGGCGACCAACACCCACCTGCCGAACGCCCGTGGCGGGCAGCAGCGCGGCCTGCTCCACGTCGTGGTCGACGTCAACGGGATCGAGTTGAGCATCTACAACACCCACCTGCAGAACAAGATGGAGGCGCTGCGCGTGCGCCAGATGGGTGCGATCACCCCGGTCCTCGCAGCCGACCCGAACCCGCTGATCATCGGCGGCGACTTCAACGCCACGCCGCGATCACGTCCGCTCCAGATGGCCTTCTCGGTCGTCTCGGACCCCTGGGCTTCCGGCGTCGGCGTCGGCAGTTCGCTGACGCACCCCTCGGTGCGCCCGCGCGGTCGCATCGACTACCTCCTGCACGGGGGTCCCGGGCTGGAGCCCACGCGTGCAGACGTGCTCACCCGCACTCCCTCAGACCACCGCGCGGTCCGGACGAGCTATGAGTTGACCGGCGAGGTGGGCGAGGTCTGCAGTCGGCCCACGACCTAAAGCGCTCCGGGACGGCCTACGACTCGTCAGTCGCCCTCGGGCGGAGCCGATCGGCCACCACACCCGCGAGTGCGGCGATGGCGGCTTCGCTGACCTGCGCCGGGTCCACCTCGGCCGGGGTGATGCCCGCGACCGCGACCGGCGTCAGGTCCGCCCAGTCACCGACCAGCCGCACCTGCCGATCGGTCAGCACGCGTCGGGTCGTGGCGGCCTGCTCGCGAACCCAGTCCGGGGGCTGAAGCCCGAGTGCCGGCTCGCTCGAACGCCGGGCCGCCAGCACCTGCTTGGCCAGCAGCTTCTTGCGCACCTTGTTGCCCGCCGGGAACGACAGTCCCTGCTCGTCGAGCAACTCGTTGAGCCGGCGCAGCACCAGTGCCGAGGCCAGACCGAGAGACTCGTTGCCGACCGTGACGGGCGCCGCGGCGTCGATGGGGAGGCCGGATGCCTCGGCGAACCGCTCGGCAAGCAACCCGCGCCCACTCCCGGGGCCGGGCACGGTCACCAGCGTGACCTCGTCGGGACCCACGACCTCGGCCCAGTCGCTGTAGATCCGCACGATGTCCTGCTGCCGCCAGAAGGTGCCTCCGGCCGAGGTGCGATCACCCTTCTGCGTGCCCTCGACGGGGCGACGCCGCTCGGCGTCGGCCAGGTAGTCCTCCCACGTCCAGGAGCGTCCGTTCTGGATCGTCTCCTGCCACATCGAGACCAGCGTGCGTCCCAGGTCTCGCGCGGTCACGACCACCGATGTGCGCGAGGCTCCGACTTCGCGCACGACCTGCGCGGCGCGTTTGGCGCCGGCCGGCCCGAGGAACTCCATCGAGATCACCGCCGTCCCATCGACCCCGGCGATCTCGTCGATCAGGCGTTGCCAGGCCGGCCCCGGTCGCTTGCTCCGCGATGGGGCCAGTGCCTGACGGATGCCACGCACCTGGTCGTTCCAGGTCTCACCGACGACGTGCACGCCCGAGGCCGCCATCGTGGGCTTCTGAGCGAACAGCAGGCTCTGCACATAGGTCGTGCCCGACTTCATCGCTCCGACGTGGAGCACGACTCGCTCGGCCATGCGCCGAACCTACTGGAGCCGGTTGCCGATCACTTGAGCTTGTACTCCTTGAGGAGGGCACGGCCGATGATCATCTTCTGGATATCGGTGGTTCCCTCACCGATGAGCATGAAGGCCGCCTCGCGGTAGAGGCGCTCGATCTCGTACTCCTTGGAGTAGCCGTAGCCACCGTGGATGCGGAACGAGTCCTGGACGACCTCGTTGCAGTACTCCGAGGCCAGCATCTTGGCCATGCCCGCCTCGACATCGATGCGCTCGCCGGAGTCCTTCATCCGGGCGGCGCGCACCATCATCGCGTGCGAGGTCTCGACCTTGGTGGCCATCTCGGCGATGCGGAACAGGATCGCCTGGTGGTCGGCGATCTGCTTGCCGAAGGTCTCGCGCTGCTGGGCGTAGTCGACGGCGAGTTCGAAGGCGCGGTTGGCGATCCCGCAGGCCCGGGCCGCCACGTTGACGCGGCCCACCTCGACGCCGTCCATCATCTGATAGAAGCCCTTGCCGGTCTCGCCACCCAGGATGTGCTCGTCGCCGGCCTTGAAGTTCTCGAAGACCGCCTCGGTGGTCTCGACGCCCTTGTAGCCCATCTTGTCGATCTTGCCGGGGATGGTCAGACCCGGCGCGGTCTCGCCGAAGCCGGGCTCCTTCTCGACCAAGAAGGTGGTCATCGACTTGTAGGGCGAGTCCTCGCCCTCGTCGGTGCGCACCAGTGTGGCCACCAAGGTGGAGGTGGCGCCGTTGGTCAGCCACATCTTCTGGCCGTTGATGACCCAGTCGTCCCCGTCCTTGACGGCCTTGGTCTTGATCGCCGACACGTCCGAGCCCAGGCCCGGCTCCGACATCGAGAACGCGCCGCGGCACTCGCCGGCGGCCATCTTGGGCAGGTACTTCTGCTTCTGCTCCTCGGTGCCGTGCTTCATCAGCATGTAGGCCACGATGAAGTGGGTGTTGATCACACCGGAGACGCTCATCCAGCCGCGCGCGATCTCCTCCACGCACAGGGCGTAGGTCAGCAGCGACTCGCCGAGGCCGTCGTACTCCTCGGGGATGGTCAGCCCGAAGATCCCGAGTTCCTTGAGCCCCTCGATGATCTCGGTGGGGTATTCGTCAGCGTGTTCCAACTCGGTCGCAACGGGAATGATCTTCTCGTCGACGAACGTGCGGACGGCCTTGAGGATCTCGCTCTGGTCCTCGGTCAGGCCCTCGGTCTCGCACAGTCGTGCCATGGCAGTGATGCTCCTTCGTGAGACGTCAACGGCTTAACTTACCCGCGAGTACGGCGACGGCCGACCGCGCGCCGGGCCAGAGTGACGAACCTCTCGGACCTCGGTGCGGGCCCCTGCGTCGCAACGCCGTCCGCGGCACGGGCTTCGCGGACGTCGGCCAGCATGCGTGCCATGGCCCGGGCAGCGACATCGACGACCTCGGCATCGGTCACCTCGGCCGGGTGGCGGCGCGGTTCGAGCGTCTCCGGGGTGGCCAACACCGCCGACTCCCCCTGCACGTCGTAGCCACCGGCGGCCAGGGCCTCGAGGGTGAGTCGACCTCGTTCGCGCAGCACCTCGACGCGCGCCGCCGATGGCCAGAACCGCTCGGTGTCGAGCTCGGCCAGGACGTCCTCGGCGAGATAGCCGCGCAGCCACACGCCCCGATCGACGGGCCGCTTCACGGCTGCGTGCACGTTGACCCTGCGCATCAGTTCGATGGCGACCAGGCCCAAGGAGCGGTTGGGGCGCGCCGAGGATGTCTGCGCCAGGGTGGGGGCGACTCCCACGATGGCGGCGAACCGCTCCCACAGCGCGTCCTCGCCCTCCTGTGGCTGGGGAGGACAGATGACGTGGATCCGCTCGGGCGCCACGTGGGTCGACCAGCGCCGCAGGATGTCGGCGAGGTCCAGCGTGCTCCAGCCCCACTCGTCGGTGGGGTCGTATGCCTCGCTGGTCGGGTAGTCGTCGATGGCACCGGTGGCGCCGTTCTTGACCCACTCCTGCCAGCGGGCCGTGACCAGAGAGACGACCTCGCGCGCGGTGATGACCACGTGCACCTCGGCGTCCTCGAGGTGCTGGAGCGCGGCGCCGATCTGGTCGGCACTGGCGCCGCAGAAGAACTCGTGGGTGATCAGGGCGTCCCGCTGCCACGTGTTGACTTCGGCGGCGAGTCGCGCCCAGCTCCCGGGCGCGTCGGCATGACGGCGTTCGAGCCGGTTCTCTCCGCGCACGTCGCAGCTGGCCCACAGGTGCTCCCGCGGCCCCCGGCCGGGCAGCAGCAATCCGGCCTCGCGCAGTGCGGCGCGATGCGCCCAGAGGATCGACTGGAGGTAGGTGGTGCCGGTCTTGGGCAGCCCGATGTGCAGGAAGACCCGACGCGTCACGGCAGGGTCACGACCCGAGCTCGCCCTGGTAGCGGTCCAGGATCTCGCTGGCCCGAGCCGGGTCCATGCGGGCGAGTTCGATCACCAGCTCGCCGACGAGGTCGGTGAGCTCGGCGATGCGCAGGGAGAGCTGTTTGACCTCGGCGACGTCGACCTCGAGGGCGCTGACTCGGGAGCCGAGGCCACGGGAATCGCGGAACCGGTGGTAGCGGTTGACCAAGGCACCGCCGGTGTCTTCCTCACCTGACATGGTCACCATTCCACCACCATCCGACAGCCCTGCACGTCAGGGCCTTCCTCAGGGATGCGGGAAGGCCGCTCCGGCCCGCCGAGCGCCAGCCGGTTGACCTCGACGACCCGACCGCCGAAGGCCTCGGCCTCGGCGGCGATCAGGTCGGGGTCGACGTCGTGGAGCAGTTCGTCATCCAGCCGCGGGTCCCGGCGGGAGCCGGGCGGGTTGTCGGCCAGGAACTGCAGATACAACCGCCCTCCGTCGGCGAGCATCATCGAGCTCAGCCGGAACAGTCCCTCGCGTCCCCGAGCCGAAGTCGCATCGACGATGTGGCGCGCGAGGACGGCTCGCGGACCCGGCTCCAACGCCATTCGGGCGCCGGCGGTGACGACGTGCCGGGTCTCCAGGAGGTTGAGTTGCCAGAAGTCCGCATCGAGTCCGCGCTCGGCGGCCACCCGAGCCAGCTTGGCGAAGCCGTTGCCGGCGAAGTCGAGCCCCACCGCCCGGTGGCCGCGCGCGGCCAGCCACACGACGTCCTGGCCGCGTCCGCAGCCCACGTCCAGAACCGTGGCATCGGCTCCCTCACGACGGTGAACCATCCGGGTCAGTTGATGCGGGCGGCGGCGAGCCGGACCTTGGTTGGCGAAGTTGGAGTAGCGCCGGTCCCAGTGATTGCGATTGACCCGCGTGCCGCGGAACCAGGAGTCCAATCGATGACGGATCTCGATCGGGGTCTCGAACACGAACGTCGGGTCGGGGACCAGCCAACTCGGGCCGTACATGGCCTCGAGGAGCCGCTCGGGCACGGCCGGGGCGGGCAGGGTGCGACCCTCCAGCGACACGGTTCCGAGAGGGAAGATCCACGACGGCTCGAAGGGGGTGTAGATCTCACCCATCAGGGCCAGGTTGCCCTGGTGGAAGAACCCGCCGAACACATCGAGTCCGATGACCCCGGCCGAGGTGTTCACGTCGACCTTGATGGCGGCGCCGCTGTAGCGGCTGGTCGAGAACCCCTCACGGCTGAGTGCTCGCTGGATCTGGAAGGACTCCCGGATCACGTCGGCCGGCTCGGAGACCGTGCTGACGTAGGCGAGGTCGGCATCGTTGTCGTGCCCGATCAACTTGCCGTTGCGGACCGCCCCCAGCAGCGTGCCGTAGGCCGGGAACGCCTCGACGCCGACCCGTTGCAGGGCCGCGAGCACGCTGGTCACCGCCTCCAGCAAGGGCTCGAGTTCGGCGCGGCCCTTGTCTTCGAAGGTCCGCACCAGGCGTCCCGCGCCGTCGACGGCGAGCGGGTTGCCGTTGCGGTCGACGAGTTCGGCGGCCGTGGTCTCCTCACCGAACTGCACCTCGGCGGTGGCCAACACCTGCCCCTCGGCGTCGCGGACGGCCAAGTCGGCCACACCGCGCAGTTGGCGCAGCAGACTCGCCGGCCACGCGATCAGCCACTCCCGCCCCACGGCGGTGGCTGATGCCTCCGGTTTGACCGACCAGACGCGACGACCGGCCAGCAGCACGTCGAGCACGTCGCCGTCGCGCAGCGAGGAGAGAGTGAGTCCCTCGGTGGTGATATCGAGGCTCACAGCACCCCTCGGAAGCGCGCGGGGATGCTCACGACCGGACGCGAGCGCATGCCGGGAACCTGCCCCTTGCCGGTGGCCCGCCACATCGGACCCTGCTTCTTCACGATGCCTGCCAGATCCACCTTCGCAGGGTCGAACTCCTCGACCCGCCCCGGCTTGATCGCCGCGGCGACCTCATCGAGGAGCGCGACCATCTCGTCGGCGGGCCGAGCCCAACTGGTGCCGGCCGCCCGGTTGTCGGTGGTGTTGACGTGGTGCCGGAGTCCGGCGATCTCCTCGAGCCGCCCGCGGTCGGCGAACTTGAAGTGGAACATGAACAACTCGGGGTCCACCTCGAACGGGCAGAGAATCCCGTGGGAGGCGTGTGCCCAGGCGGCGGGCACCCACTTGAGGGCCGGCTTGCACATCAGCGGCATGAACTTGGCCAGCGTGCGCTGCTGCAGGAGCGGGCGGTCGAAGTCGAGCGCCGGTTCACGCGAGGTGTCGTGAATGAGGTTGAGACCCATGACTCCGACCGCCTCGCGGCCGGCGCGGGCGGCGGCGAAGTGTCGCAGGGACTCGTGACGGGCCGGATCGGCAACCACGAACTCGTCGGCGTCAGTGAACAACATCGCGTCATAGGCCTCGAGGAGACCGGCGGAGATCCCGGCGAGCAGGCCCATCCTGGACGGCTCGAAGCCGCGTTTGCGCAGTTGGGGAATGCGGATCACCGGACAGCCGAGGTCATCGGTCGATCCGTCGGAGCTGTTGTCGTCGATGACCAGGACGTGCTCGGCGCCGACCTGGTCCGCGTAGTGCTCGACCCAGTGACGCAGCATCGGGCCCTCGTCGCGGGCCATCGTGATGACACCCACCGAGGGCAGTTCGCCCGGTTCCAACACCCGGCTGACCGGGCCGGAGTCTGCTGGGCCGCGGCGACGCGTGAGCCTCACGTGTCGTCAGCCGCGCGCGCGGCTCGTCGGCGTTCGCGGCGGCGCTTGCGGCGCTCGCTGACACTCCAGGCACCGACCATGTGGGCCAGCCCCTCCACCGCGGCGTCCAACTCCTGCTCGAGGCTCACCTCGTCGGCGTGGATGCCCTCGACGGGCACGGGCAGGAGTTCGTCGAGGTCCCCGACGACCCGGTGCCCGTCGGCGCGCAGCCTCTTGACCTGCTGCTGGCCGCGCTTGACGACCCACCCCTGCGCGAGCCCCAACTTGGGTTCGATCCGTTGCCGCTCGACCAGGCCGCGCTTGGCCAAGATGTGCTTGACGTACTTGTCATAGCTGGCCGGCAGGGTGCCGTCGTCCTTCTGCATCCTGCGGTTGAGCCGCAAGAGCATCTGAGCGGTGGCGAGCCCGATCGACGGGTTCGCGCGGACCTCGAGGTCGCAGCCTGCGGGATCGACGTCCAGGATCGAGGCGAAGCGCTGCCACAACAGGCCGGGCTCGGCGCCCGGACGGGGCACGGTCAACAAGGTGAGCGAGTGTGGCGCGATCCCACCCGCCCAGCGCCGAGCCATCGCCGGAATCGCCTGATGGCGCCAGAAGTTGCGGCCCGCGACCACCGACTTGTCTTCGGTGCGCACCGCGTCGAGGAAGTCCTGCCAGCCGGTCGTCGACCCGTTCTGCACCGACTCGAGCCACATCGCGGGGATCTGCCGGGCCAGGTCACGACAGCTGAGGACGACCTCGATGGAGGTGTCGGGGAACGAGGCGACGACACGTTCGATCTGGGCGGTGGTGCGCGGACCGAGGAACTCCATCGACACCACGGCAGTGCCCGGCCACGCGTGGATCTCGTCGCACAGGGTGCGCCAGGGCCCGGCCTCGTCCATGGGCGGCTGCCCGGGGCCGCCGGTGCCGCTGAGGTCGCGCACCGCAGCGACCTGTGCCTTCCACCGCGCGCCGGGGAAGAGGACTCCCTGCTCCATCAGGGCGTCCTTGTTCTCACCCAGCACGTTCTGGATGAAACTCGTGCCCGACTTCATGGAGCCGATGTGCAAGACGAGGCGCTCGGCCACCGACGTCCTTCCTCATGGTCACTCACGTCCGGGCGGGCGGCGCGGAACCCAGCACAGCGACTTCGGCGCAGAGCCTAGGGAACAGCGACGTCCACCACGGGCACCCAATGGTCAGTCGACAGCCTAGCCAGCGGTGGCTTGGTGAACCCAAAGCGACTCCACGTCACCGACTTCGAACCGAAGATCCAGTCCACCCGCATCAGCCGCGGAGTCTTGCACTCGCCCTTGCCCGTCAACCGACCACCGGAGGCACTGACCAGCCCGGTCTTCCTGAGCACCTTGCACAGGATCGTCTTCTTCTCGTTGAAGTCGCCGACATAGAAGACGGGCAGCCCCTTGGTCTCGAGCTTCTGGATCTTCGCGATCTGGACCTTGGTGGCCTTGTTGCGCAGCGTTTGGTACTGCCACGGGGCGTTGTGGACGTTCATCACCCAGAACTCGCGTCCGCTGGCGTTGTCGCGCAGCCGCACGAACGGGCGCTTCAACGTACGCCGGATGAACCGGGTCTTCACGCTGCGAGCCTTGACCAACGTGAAGCGTTGGGCGTCCCACACGATCGCGGTCTCGGCGCGAAGGTCGCCCTTGGCAGGAGAGGGGAAGGACGCCAGGCGCCCCTGAGCCGCGTTCAAGATGCCGGCCAACTGTCCTGCGTCCTGCTCCTGGAGTCCGGCGACGTCGATGCCGTTGTTGAGCAACGACTGCGCGGTCCAGTCCGAACGCAGACGGCTCGGTGCGAAGTGGTCGGCGTCGGCGAACGGCCGGCTGTGGTTGTTGCCCAGCACGTTCATCGAGGCCAGTCGGAACGAGAGCCCGGTGCGCTTCTCCGCGACCCGGGCGCTGGTGCGGGACGAGGTCTTCTCGCTGGATGAGGATGAGCCGAGTTGGCCGCGCTCGTTGTTGCCCCAGCAGACGGTCTGAGCCCCGTCGGCGCAGAAGTGGAACCAGCCACCGGCCACGGTCTCGGCCGATCCGGTGCGTCGCGCGGGAATGCCCGGGGAGCCGGTGCCGGAGCCGCCGACCTGGTCGTAGCGGTCATCGCCCCAGCACCAGGTGACATTGGCGATGTCGACCAAGCACGAGGTGCCTTCGGCCACGGCGATGGAGCGAGCGATGTGCCCGCCCGGGACCAGATAGGGCGAATTGACATAGATGGAGGCGCCGTCGCCGACCTGACCTTGATCATTGCGGCCCCAGCAGCGCACGACACCGTTGGTCTGGCGACCACACGCGTGCGTCCAGGAGAGGTCGACCTCGGCCCACTTCGTCTCTTTGGCGACCACTGTGGGCTTGCTGGCGTCTCCGGACTTGCCGGTGCCGAGTTGCCCGAACAGGTTGCGGCCCCAGCACTTCAACTTGCCGGAGACCTTCACACCGCAGGTGTTCCACCCAGAGGTGGAGACCGAACGCCACCGACCCTTGACCTTGTGAATCTTGCGGTCCTGTTTGGTGTTGCCTCGGCCGATCTGTCCGAAGGAGTTGTCTCCCCAGCAGACCAACGTGTTGTCGGTTCGAACGCCGCAGGCGTGGTACCACGCCACCGAGACGCTCTTGAACGATCCGTTCTTCTTGATCCGCTTGGGTTTGGTGCTTTCGCTCTTGCCGCCGTCGCCGACCTGGCCGCGGTGGTTCAGGCCCCAGCAGTAGAGCCGGCCCGGGCCGCGCACCGCGCACGTGGTGGATCCGCCGGCCGAGACCTGGGTCCAGTCGGTCTTGCCGCCGACCTGGGTCGGTGGCACCGGCCCGAGGCCCTTGGTTCCGATGCCCAGCTGGCCGAAGGTGTTGCGGCCCCAGCACCACAGCGTCCCGGGCTCCCGGATGCCGCAGCCGTGCTCACCGCCCGCCGAGGCGCGTTCGACCGAGTCGAGGACCACTTCGCTCTTGGCCGCGCTCGCGACCGCGGTGATCGGGGCAGCCGTTGACGGGGCCGCGGCGAGCATGGAGACGAGCAGTCCACCCATCGCGAGTCCAACGCCGACGCGAAGCGAGGCGATGCGCAAGGGGCGGGGTGAAGCGGCAACGCGTCGTCGCGTGCCGGACAAGGGCCGAGTACGGGGAAGCACGGCGGGTCCTCTCTGACCGAGTGTCTGGCACTTTACCTTGCGTCACACCAGTCACGCAGGTCACTCGCAGAACTTTTTCCGCCACCCGGCCCCGCGGGGTGCTCCCCCCGCGGGCGCCGTCGTCCGAACCGGGTGCCTGCCCCTCAGTGCTCCATCTCGGCGTAGGGGTCGAACGCAGCCATGCGCCCGTTGACCCGTTCAGCGGCCAAGGTCGGGTCACACGGGGCGCTCTTCAGGTGGATGTTGTACATCTCGTTGACCCACTTGGCGTACTTCTTCTCGGCGCTGTCGCGGTCGATGATCATTCCCTGCTCATCGGACTTGACCGCCGTCGCCGACCAGTTCGCCGAACCGTTCAGGACGATCCGCTCGCTCGGGTTGCCGCCGTAGTTGCCGCTGATGGCCAGGATCTTGGCGTGCAGGTAGCGGTCATAGCTGCAGTCGCCGTCGCGGTCCTGGACCAGGTGGTTGTTCGGCAGCCTCTTGATGATGGACCTCGAGGCACCGACGGCCTGGCTGTAGACCACCCGCACGCTGCAGCCACTGCGATGCAGGGCGAGCAACTTCCTGGCGATCGTCTCACCGCGCTTGTTGTTGAAGACGTCTTGGGCGACCCGGATCGAGGTCTTGCCCTTGACTCCGGCCTTCTTGGCGCCGTCGCACTGAACCTGGTTGAGCATGCCCATCACGATGTCCGGCTGACCCGGGGCCGGGTAGAACCAGAGGGTGATGCCCTTGTCCTGGTACTGGTGGTAGTTCTGCTTGGTGTCCGCGGGCATCTGGCGGAAGACCTTGTTGTAGGCGCGGTAGGTGATGTCTCGACCCACCGCGGTGTACAGGTCGTTCCACTGCACCCGCTTCGCCGCCGCGGTGAGGTTCGCGGAGGTGTTCATGACGATCTTCTTGCTCTTGCCGGATTGGCTGAAGATGAAGAACTTCGAGTGCATCGCGCCACCCTTGCCGCGGCACGAGTGGTCACAGGTCTTGAACCAGCTGCGTCGGTTGGCCGGGCGCGAGCCGTTGCCGCTGCCCATCAGGTTGCGGCGCAGCGCCGCGTACGGCCCACGCGAACCCTGAGCGTTCGCCATCTGACGAGACATGATCAGGCGCACGCTGACCCCGCGCTTGTGCGCGGCGGTGAGCGCACCGACGTAGGCCCAGCTGTCGAAGTTCCACGAGGCCATCCGGATCTTGGCCTTCTTGAACGTGTGGTTGATCGCCCGCGTCACCTTGGCGTTGATGTCGTCGCGGGTGCCGTTCAACGGGTTGGACAGCGTGATGCCCGGCGAGACGCGGTAGCGCTTCTTGCTCTCCTTGGCGGAGGCAGCCAGCGTCGGCACCTGCGGTCCATAGAGCAGGGGAACCTCGGGTCCGGCGATCTGCACCGCGCGAGTCGAGCTCTGGTTCACCGTCCCCATGGTCGAGGTCCCGGCTGCCGACGAGGGCATCGTGGCTGCCCCAACGCCGACAACAAGGCTCGCAGCGACAAGCGAGCGGATCTTCACTGTGGTGTCTCCTCACACAAGGCGGCACCGCTCCCCACGAGCGGGCTCATCACGACGCGGACGTCAGGCTTGGCAGGCGGCTATGGCCCTCTTGAACTTCTTGCTGGACTTCAACGAGTCGACCTCATTGATGAAGCGGCCAGCCCGCGCATAGAAGCGGTCGTCGTAGGTCACGATAATCGCTTCGTACGAGCAACGGTATTTCTTGGCCTTCACCCGATTGCCGTCTTCGAGGCATCCGTCGTATTTCAAGGGCAACTTCTCGCCTGTCACCCACACCGAAGCACAATCCGGGAGAGTGACCGGCGCCGAGGTCTCACTGGCGGACTCGGACGCGCTGGCCGAATCGAGGTCGGTCGAACTGGTCGAACTCGACTGCTCGTCGACTGCGTCGGACGTCTGCGCGACGTCGTCTCCGCAGCCCGTGAGGGCGATCGCGGCGATCACCGCCGCGGCCAGTCGGAGCCGAGTCCTGGTCTGCATCACTCGATACTAAGCAAATCCCTCCAAATCGGCCGCCTCCGCGCAGACTCGCCGGGGCCGGGTCGAGGCTCGATGCGCGGTTCGCGGCGCACATACTGGTGCCTGTGAGCACCGCTCCGTCTCGTGTCTACGCCGCCAGGCTGGTCGGCCTGCCCATCTTCGACCCCCAAGGCGACCAGGTGGGCAAGGTGCGCGATCTCGTGGTCGCGGTGCGCTCGGAATCGAGTCAACCCCGCGTGCTCGGCATGGTCGCGGAGGTCTTCGGCCGCAGGCGGATCTTCGTGCCGATGACACGGGTGACCAACATCGACGCCGGGCAGGTCTACACGACCGGTCTCCTCAACATGCGTCGCTTCGAGCAGCGTTCGACCGAGACCCTCGTGGTCGGCCAGTTGTTCGACAAGGCGGTGACCATCACCGCCACCGGGGTCACCGGCACGGTCTATGACGTCGCCATCGAGCAGGCCCGCAACCGCGACTGGGTGGTGAGCCGGATCGCGGTCCAAGAACCCTCGAAGGGGTTGCGCCGCCGTGGCCAGACTCATGTGGTCGAGTGGGGCGAGGCCACCGGTCTGACCCGGCGCGAGCCGGCCCAGGGTGCCACGCGGTTGCTGCATGCGATCAACGAACTGCGACCCGCCGACGCCGCCACCGTCATCCATGACCTGCCGGTGGAGCGCCGTGCCGCGGTCGTGGCGGCCCTGAGCGATGAGCGCCTGGCCGACATCTTGGAGGAACTGCCCGAGGACGAGCAGGTCGAGATCCTCAACCTGCTCGAGGGCGAGCGGGCCGCCGACGTCCTCGAAGAGATGGACCCCGACGACGCGGCCGACCTGATCCGCGAACTCCCACCCGAGACTGCTGCCTCCCTGCTGGCGCTGATGGAGCCGGACGACGCCGAAGACGTCAAGCGGTTGATGTCCTATGTCGAGAACACCGCCGGCGCGATGATGACCTCCGAGCCGGTGATCCTCGGACCCGACGCGACGATCGCCGACGCATTGGCGCACGTGCGCAACCCCGATCTCACCCCGGCGATCGCCGCGCTCGTCTATGTGTGTCGACCGCCGTTGGAGACGCCGACAGGCAGGTTCCTCGGGGTCTCCCACATCCAGCGCCTCCTTCGCGAGCCACCCTCGACCCTGGTCGCCGGTGCACTCGATGAGTCGTTGGAGCACCTGCGGCCCGAAGCCACCCTGGACGAGGTCGCCGCGCACCTCGCGGCCTACAACCTGGTCGCCGCTCCGGTGGTCGACGAGGACGGCCGACTCCTCGGTGCCGTGAGCGTCGATGACTTGCTCGACCACATGCTGCCCGACAACTGGCGCGACCGCGCCCTCTCACGCAACGTGAAGTCCGGGGTGACCGATGGCTGAAGCACGCGCCCGCAAGTCCCGTCTCGACACCCCCCGGGACACCCGCCGCCAACCCCTGATGTCGAGACCCTCCTACGACTCCGACGCGCTGGGGATCTTCGCCGAGCAGTTCGCCAGGTTCATGGGCACGGCGGCCTTCTTGATGTACATGAGCGGGTTCGTCGCGTTCTACGTGATCTGGAACCTGCTGGCCCCTTCAGGGCTGCGCTTCGACGACTACCCCTTCATCTTCCTGACGCTGATGCTCAGCCTCCAGGCGTCCTATGCCGCACCCCTGATCCTGCTGGCGCAGAACCGTCAGGAGCATCGCGACAAGGTGATCGCCGAACAGGATCGCCAAGCCAACGCACGTGCCCACGCCGACATGGAGTTCCTCGCTCGCGAGGTCGCCTCGCTGCGGATGGCCGTCGGAGAGGTCGCCACCCGCGACTTCGTCCGCTCCGAACTCAAGTCACTGCTCGCCGAACTCAACGGCCCGAGCGACCCCGACGAAGAGCACTCCTGACCCGACCGCCGCGCTTGGGATCGACCCCGGCACCGAGCACCCGGCCGTTCTTGGTGCTCGCACCATGGAAGAACTCGTCCTTGGGGCGACCACGCATCGCCTCGATCGAGTCCCTCAGCGCGGTGATGACCGACCCGTCCACCGCAGCGGGAGACGCGACCGGCTGGGTCACGTCGACCTGCAACAACACCCCCGCCTCGGTGAGTGCCGCCACGTCGTCCTCGATGTGGGCGCGATAGAGCTCCATGAAGCGCCCTCGGCGCACGTCCTCGGGCTCGGTGCTGCGCACGACCGCAGCGATCTCGCGGGCGAACTCGGCCCGGCCAGGTCGATGAGCGACGCGCGGTCCCGAGTCGAGGATCGCGGTCCACTTGCGCACGAACTCCTCGCCGGAATAGGACTCGAAGTGGAAGACCTCGAGGTCCGGGTGACTCAGCCCCTCCACCACGGCCCCCGACTCCGACACCGCCCGGTGCAGCGTGAGCCACACCGGCGCTCCGGGCCGCGCTCCCGCCTTCCCCTGGAGGTGGCCGTGGAAGTAGGCCCTGTTGTCGGCCTCGGCGATCAGGCCGCGAGTGCGAAGACGGTCGAGCTCGGCGCCGGTGAGCTCGCGCTTGAACAGATCGGGCACCGCGTCCCAGCGTTCCCGGCTGACGACCTCACGAACAGCCAACTGGACGGCGGTGCGTTCCGGCGGCAGCCCGGCCAGCAGCGCACGATCGAGACGAACGACCTCGTCGCCATCGATGTGGAAGATCCAATCCTCGGGCCCCGTGCATCCGGCCTGCGCGAGCAGGTGCTTGACGAGATTGGCGTTGGTGCACTGCCGTCGGTTGAGTTCGGCCGGCCGCCCCTCGCCCCACCAGCCGCGTCCGGCCGGCACGCAGGTGACCTGTTCCTGCTCCTCGAGGAACGCCCGCGCCTCCGCCTGACCGGGGGCTCCGGGGGCGTCCAGGAAGACCACCAGATGGTCCAGCCCACCGGCGAGGTTGCCCCGCACGTAGCGCTCCAGATGCGCGACGGTGTCCTTGACCGTCGTGGCTGCCACGAGCATGGCGTTCACCCTACGCAGCCGCCGACTACCCTTAGCGCATCATGGCAACTGTTTCCACCGATCTGCTCATGGCGGCGCTCGCGACCGTCAACGACCCCGAGATCAAACGGCCGATCACCGACCTCGGCATGGTCGAGTCCGTCGAGAGCGACGAGAGCGGCTTGGTCCGTCTGACCGTCCTGCTCACCGTCTCTGGCTGCCCACTCAAGGACACCATCACCCGAGACGTCACCAACGCGCTCAAGGCAGTCGACGGAGTCACCGACGTCGACCTGACACTCGGCGTCATGAGCGCCGAGCAACGCGCCGGTCTCAAGGACGTGCTCAACAACGGCAAGGCCCAGCGCGAGATCACCTTCGCCCAGCCTGGTTCCCTGACCAAGGTCTTCGCCGTCGCCTCCGGCAAGGGCGGTGTCGGCAAGTCGTCAGTGACGGTCAACCTGGCCCTGTCGATGGCCAAGCAGGGCCTGCGCGTCGGCGTGGTCGATGCCGACATCTATGGCCACTCGGTGCCCGCGATGCTGGGCGTCGCCGATGAGCGACCCACTCAGGTCGACGACCTGATCATGCCCGTCCCCACGCCCTCCGGCGTCTCGGTGATCTCGATCGGCATGCTGAAGCCCCGCCGCGACCAGGTCGTCGCCTGGCGCGGCCCGATGCTCGACCGCGCCCTCGTGCAGATGCTCGCCGATGTCTATTGGGGCGACCTCGACATCCTGCTTCTCGATCTGCCGCCCGGGACCGGCGATGTCGCCATCTCGTTGGGCCAGCACCTGCCGGGCGCCGAGTTCTTGGTGGTGACGACGCCACAGGAAGCCGCCGCGGAGGTTGCCGGGCGAGCCGGAACGATGGCCTCGATGATGCACCAGCGGGTCGTCGGCATCGTCGAGAACATGAGCTACTTGTTGTGCCCGCATTGCCTGGAGTCCGGCACCGACCACCGCCTCGAGGTCTTCGGCTCCGGGGGTGGAGCGCGGGTGGCCGAGACCCTCTCGAAACGCTTCGGATACGACGTCCCGGTGCTCGGGCAGATCCCGCTCGACATGTCCTTGCGCGAAGGTGGCGACGCCGGCAAACCGATCGTCGAGTCGAACCCGACGGCTCCGGCCGCAGTGGTGCTCAATGAGATCGCCGACCGCCTCTCGGGGCGTCAGCGTGGCCTGGCCGGCATGCAACTCGGTCTCACCCCCGCTGGCCGGCTGTAACCAGCGCCATGTTCGGGATCGGGCTGGCCGAGTTGGCCGTGATCGCCTTCATCGCCGTGCTGGTGTTCGGACCCGAGAAGGTTCCCGAGTTGGCTCGCCAGGCCGGCGGACTGGTGCGTCAGGCTCGCAAGTTCGCCAACGCCGCCCGAGACGAACTGCGCGATGAACTCGGACCCGAGTACGCCGATCTCGAACTGCGCGACCTCGACCCCCGCACCATCGTGCGCAAGCACATCATCGAGGCGATGGAGGACGCCGAAGAGGAGGCGCGCCCCAAACGCCGCGGCGCTCGCCCGCTGCACGAGGGGGAACTCCCTCCCTACGACGCCGAGGCGACCTAGCGGCTCCCCGGCGACGCGGTCAGGGCCTGGACTGCACCGCGGCCAGATGCGCGAGCGCGATGAGCACCGTGCGCCCGCCGCCCGCGACGAGGAACTCGATGAAGTCGGCGCCGACCCGATGCACGACCCCCTCGTGACGGCTCCCGTCCACCAGGTGCGCCACGCAGGGCAGCGCGGCGTCTGCCAGTCCCCGCAACGGCGAGGTGATGCGCAACCTCGAGACGGCCGGCCAGGCGACCTCGGGGACCGCCCGCTCGGAGGCGCCGGCCACCGAGACGATGGCTGAGGTCGCGATCAGCCACTCCTGACCGTGGCCGCCGACCAGCACCCACCCGTCGCAGACGCGTGCCAGTCGACCGGCCACAGTTCCCAGCCCCAGCACCTCGAGGCTGACCTGCTCATCGGTGCTCGCCATCAGCCGCGCGGCCAGTCGAACCTGCTGGTACTCCGCACGCCCGCGGTCGGCCAGCTCGGGGGCCCGTTGCGCGTCATAGAGCGCCTCGGCCTGGTTCTCGAGGTCATCGAGGTAGCCGAAAAGCGAGTCCTCCCAGGCCATGCCCGCAGCCTGCCACGGACAGCACTGGCCCGACCACACCTGTGGAGAAACGATTGACGCCCCTCGTTAACCCTGCTTAACGTAAGCAAACTAACGCAAACGAAGAGATAGCGAGAGATCATGGTCGGTGGAGGTTCCCGGACCCGAGCGGCCGCGGTCACCGTGCTCGCCACGCTCCTCGGAGTCCTCGCGGGGCGCGTCCTGGTCGTCGGTCTGGCCCCGGCTCGGACCGCAGAAGACGGCGTGGTCCTGCTCAGCACCGCCGCATTGGGGATCGCACTGATGTGGGCGTGGGCCTGCGCCGTGGCGGTGAGCGTGGAGATCTGGCAGGACCAGGTGGGCAGCACCTCGTGGGTCCCCTCGGGGCTACGGCGCGCCGTTCTGGCTCTGTGTGGTGCCGCGATGATCGGCACGGCGAGCCTCTCCCCCGCCCTCGCGGCGGGCGAGGCTTCCCCACCCACTCACGCCGAGGTGCGCTCGGTCCCGAATCTGACCGGGCTCCCACTCCCGGATCGAGCCAGCGGCGGACTGGTGGCATCCGCACCGGTCCGGCAGGCAGCGGGGACACCGGCGCGACTGGCGCTGGTGGTGCGGGCCGGTGATTGCCTGTGGGACATCGCGTCCGCTCACCTGCCGACCGACTCGTCTGCGGCCGAGGTCGCCTCCTATGTGCAGGCCATCCACGAACTCAATCTGGACACGATCGGGCCCCGTGTCGACCTCATCCGTCCGGGGCAGCGACTCCTGCTGCCTGATCGGCCAGCGACGGCCCACCGAGCGCCTCACCAACCCGCACCTTCGAGTTGGCGGAAGGACCCGTCATGACCGTGCTCTCCGTGCCTCAGCCCCTGGCCCGCAGCCTGCCCCGGGTGCCGGTGGCCAGCTTCCAGGGGACCTTGGCCCTCGAACTCCCCCTGCTCGAGCCTCCGGCGGTGCCGGGACCCAGCGTCTCGCCCGGGAAGCAGAGTCAGGTGGAGCGGTGGGCGCATCGGTATGCCCAAGCCGCCGTCGAGATCGTCGGAGGCGATCGGCCCGCCAGCCAGTTGCTGCGCTGGAGTTCTGCCCAGGTCTACCAAGACCTCCAACGGCGCGCCCTCTTGGTGGCTCGCGCCGGCGGCGGCCAGCAGGCGCGGCCACAGGTTCGCAGCGTCCACTCGTGCTTCATCAGCCCGACGATCGCCGAGACCAGCATTCACGTTCGCTACGGCAAGCGCTCGCGCGCCGTCGCCGCGCGCTTCGAACTACGCCGAGAGCGGTGGCTGTGCACCGCCCTCGACTTCGCCTGACGGCTTATCCGCCGGGGCGGGCGGTCAGGCCGGTCGGTCCGCCGGGACGCCCGTGGCACATCTTGTACTTCTTGCCGGACCCACACGGGCAGGCGGCATTGCGACCCACCTTGGCGTAGGGGTCATCGCCCTTGGTCACCGTGATGCCCTTGACCTCGGCCTCGCCGTCCTCGGCCGGCGCGGAGTAGGACAGGTTCTGCGGCTGACGAGCCGGCTCGAGGCCCTTGGCGTGGATGTGCGGCGTGTCCGCGGCCGCAGCAGCCTGGGCAAGGGCACCCGGCTGTGGGGCGCTCGGCACGCCCTGACGCATCGGCTCGAAGGCCTCCTCGTCGTCGAGTTCGTCCTCGTCGTCCTCTTCGATGGTGACCTCGAGGTTGAACAGGAAGCCCACGGCCTCCTCTTTGATGCCGTCCATCATCGCCGCGAACATGTCGAAGCCCTCGCGTTGGTACTCGACCAACGGGTCGCGCTGCGAGTAGGCGCGCAGGTAGATGCCCTCGCGCAGGTAGTCCATCTCGTAGAGGTGCTCGCGCCACTTGCGGTCGAGGACCGAGAGCAGCACGCGGCGTTCGAGTTCGCGCATGATCTCGTCGCCGACCTCGGCCTCACGCGCGTCATAGGCGGCCTGGGCGTCGGCCTGCAGGAGCTTGATCAGTTCCTGCTGGTCCACATTGGCGGCACCGTCGGCATCGTCGATGACGCTCGACAGGTCGAGGGAGACCGGCCACAACTGCGACAGGTCGGTCCAGAGCTGCTCGAGGTCCCACTCCTCGGAGAAGTCCTGGGTCGCGCTCTGCACCATGCCGGTCACGACGTCGTCGAGGAAGCTCCGGACCTGGTCCTCGATGTCGGCGCCCTCGAGCACCTCGCGGCGCTCGCCGTAGATCACCTTGCGCTGGCGGTCCATGACGTCGTCGTACTTGAGGACGTTCTTGCGCGACTCGAAGTTCTGCGACTCGACCTGGCCCTGCGCGTTGGCGATGGCGTTGGTGACGCGCTTGTTCTCGATCGGCACGTCGTCGGGGATCTTGAGGACTTGGAGGACGCGGTCGACCCAATCCGACTTGAACAGCCGCATGAGTTCGTCTTGGAGCGACAGATAGAACCGGGACTCCCCCGGGTCACCCTGACGGCCCGAGCGGCCTCGCAACTGGTTGTCGATGCGCCGCGACTCGTGGCGTTCGGTGCCCACGACGTAGAGCCCGCCCGCGTCACGGACGGCGTCGTGCTCGGTCGCGACCTGGGTCTTGATCGTCTCGAGGGTGGCCGGCCAGGCCGCTTCGTACTCCTCGGCGGTCTCACCGACGGGCTCGAGGCCCTTCTTGCGGAGTTCGGCGTCAGCGAGGAACTCCACCGAACCGCCGAGCATGATGTCGGTGCCTCGACCGGCCATGTTGGTGGCCACCGTCACCGCACCCTTGTGACCGGCCATCGCGACGATCTTGGCTTCGTCGGCGTGAACCTTGGCGTTCAGGACGCTGTGCGGGACTCCCCGCGCGCGAAGCTTGCCGGAGAGGTATTCGGACTTCTCGACCGAAACGGTGCCGACCAGGACCGGCTGGCCCTTCTGGTGCCGCTCGGCGATGTCGTCGACCACCGCGTCGTACTTGGCCTCTTCGGTGCGGTAGACGAGGTCGGGCTGGTCCAGGCGCGACATCGGCTTGTTGGTCGGGATCGGGACCACGCCGAGGCTGTAGATCTTGTCGAACTCCGAGGCCTCGGTCATCGCGGTACCGGTCATGCCCGAGAGCTTGTTGTAGAGGCGGAAGTAGTTCTGCAGGGTGACCGTGGCGAGGGTCTGGTACTCCTCGCGCACCGTGACGCCCTCCTTGGCCTCGATCGCCTGGTGCAGACCATCGTTGTAGCGCCGCCCCGAGAGCATCCGGCCGGTGTGCTCATCGACGATGAGCACCTCGCCGTTCATGACGACGTACTCCTTGTCGTTGCGGAAGAGTTCCTTGGCCTTGATCGAGTTGTTGAGGAAGGAGATCAGCGGCGTGTTGACGGCCTCATAGAGGTTCTCGATGCCGAGGTGGTCCTCGACCTTGGTGATGCCGGGCTCGAGCACCGAGATCGTGCGCTTCTTCTCGTCGACCTCGTAGTCCTCGTCCTTGACGAGCCCTGCGGCGATCTTGGCGAACTCGCCGTACCACTTGACCTCGTCCTG
>JBFIDC010000011.1:0-21366 GCA_041581495.1 Nocardioides sp.
GTCGACCCCCCGGACGACTCACTCTCGACGTTATGCCACCCGGGGTATCCTCCGCAAGTCCTTGCGGGATGACCCAGACCACCTACTCCCGGTTGACCGAAAGGACTAATGGGCTAGACCATCTGGACTACTCGCCCATCCACGAGTGCCTCAGGCGGGCGATACGGCCATAGACCGAAGCGGACCTCGGCCAGATCCGGACGGGCTACCCCCGGTGGTCACAGTGGGTGATATTCGAAGAAACCTCGACCACAGATCTTCCAATCGAAGTCGCGCGCAGGTACTTTTGTCTTGTTGAACCGCTGGCGACCCGAGACGCCAGCGGTTCAGCCAATTTCGGGGCTAGATGGGCGTGAGCACCTCCGCCGGCAACCACTCCTCGACCAGCACCCACCGCTGGGCGAGCGGATTCTCAGGCGAGCGACCTGGACGTATGGCGGCCACATAGATCACCCGCCCCTCCCAACCCAAGGTCGCTTGTCGCCATTCGACCAGGAGTCCGGGCCGCTTGACCCCGGCCTCATCGACAGCGGCACCGACCCAGCAATGCCTGGCCGGGCAGGCCTCGGCATCGGTCGAGGCGCTCGCGTGGTGGAGGTCGGTTCGGACCCGCTCCGAGAGCGGGATCCCGCTGCCGCGCTTGGCCCAGCCACCTCTCGCGCCACCCATGCCGCCGGCCATGACTGCATCGTCTCACACGTTCGAACCTCTGTTCGAACGTGTGAGGCGGGCCCCGCTTCGGTGCGGCTAGTCCTGGGTGGCAACGACCTCGTTGTGGGTGCCCGGTCGTGGCGCCCAGGGTGTCTCCTTGGCCGGCCGGACGACGATCAACCGGTCACCCCGCGCCAACTGCGTCACCGTGGGATCGAAGTAGCGGTAGACCTTCTCGTCGCGGACGACGGCGATCACCTGATCGGGGAGTTGCTGAGGTTGCTTGCCCACCTCGGAGACCATCAGGTCGCGCTCGGCCACCTCGAGGCCCTCGCCGTAGCTGAGCAGATCCTCCATCACCACTCCCAGCGTGGGCGAGAGCGAGGAGAGACCCAGGAGCCGACCGACGGCGTCGGAGGAGGTGATGACCGAGTTGGCCCCCGACTGCTTCATCAACGGCGCGTTCTCGTGTTCGCGCGCCGCGGCCACGATGTAGGCCTCGGGGTTGAGTTGTCGCACCGTGAGCGTTGCGAGGACGTTCGAGTCGTCACGGTCGGTGGTGATGATGATCTGGTCGGCGGTGGCGACTCCCGCGCGGCGCAGGACCTCGCGACGGGTGGCGTCACCGGTGACCACGGCCAACCCGTCCGCATGCGCTTCCTGGAGCGCGGTCGGGCTCGGGTCGACGACCACGATCGATTCGCGATCCCAACCGTTGCCGACCAGGGTCTCCACGGCGCTGCGGCCCTTGGTGCCGTAGCCGACGACGACGATGTGGCGAGTCATGGTTTTCCTCCACCGCGCAACGCGGAACTGCTCGCGCCCCTGAGAGGCGAGGACTTCGAGGGTGGTCCCGATCAACAACACCAAGAAGGCGATGCGAGCCGGGGTGACGATAAAGGCATTGAGAAGCCGGGCGTGGTCGTCAACTGGCGCGATGTCGCCATAGCCGGTCGTGCTCAGCGTGACGGTCGTGTAGTAGATGGCGTCGATCAGGCTGACTTGGTTGGTCGGGTCCGTGGCGTCGTTGTAGGACCCGCGGTCGAAGTAGACCAACAGCACCGTGCCGACCAGGATCGACATGGCCGCGATCAGTCGGCGCGTGAGCTCGAACCACGGCGACCGTTCACGCTCGGGAAGCGAAACCTCACCACGGCCCAGGCCGCTCGCCTCATAGTTCGCCTCAGACACGGTTCGAAACTAGTCCACTGAGCGGCCAACGACACGGCTCCGTGCGCGCGTCGTGGCTTTCTGCGGAAAGACTGAGTCGAACGCCGCGTTGACGGCCGCGCCGATGAGCACGGCTATGGCCACCAGATAGAGCCAGAGCAGCACCGCGATCGGCGCCGCGAGCGGACCATAGATCGAGCGCGAGTCCGCGGCGGTCGCGGTGAGGATCCATCGCAACACATAGGACCCCACGATCCAGGCGATCAACGAGAAGACGGCCCCCGGGAGGTTGAAACTCCAGTTGGTCCGCACGGGGACCGAGAGGTGATACAGCGTGGCGAGGAAGCAGATGCAGATGATCGCGACGGCTGGCCAATAGAACCGAAGCAGGAAGTCGGCGCGGTTGGGCAGCCACTCCCCCAACAACGTGGGGCCGACCACCATCAACGGGATCGCGGCGATGCCGGTCACCAACGCGAGCAGGTACATACCGAAGGAGAGGGCTCGGGTCCGGATGATCCCGCGCTCTCCCCCGAGTCCGTGCATGATCGTGATCGTGTCGATGAACACGTTCAGCGCTCGCGAACCCGACCAGAGCGCGAGAACGAACCCGAGCGAGATGACGTCGAACCGGCCGCCTCGCAGCACCTCGTCCATCGTGGGCTCGATGATGGCGTTGACCGCCTTCTCGGTCAGGAACCGTCCGGAGAAGTCGAGGACGGCCTGACGGATGTCCTCGATCTGCGCTGGATCGAACTGGTCGGTGACATAACCGATCGCGCCGGCGAGGGCGAAGACCAACGGCGGAACCGAGAGGACCGCGAAGAACGCCGCCTCGGCCGCCAACCCGGTGACCCGGTATCGCAGACAACTGCTGGCCGTGGTGACGGTCAGGCGCCACACCACCGCACTGGCACGGTGCATGCGGTCAGGAAGGTGCACCACTCGCCGTACGGTATCGGCACGTTCGACTCGCGCCCAGCAGACATCCGCATCACAACGAATTGACCTGCGTCGATGAGGTGGCAGCATCGACCCCATGACTGCGCGCGTCCTCTCCTTGAACCTCGGTGACCGCGAGCCGAATCGGGCGGGAGACGCCAAGCCATCGGTCACCGGGATCTGCAAACAACCCGTCCACGAGGCCGAGGTCCGCGCCCCGGGCCCGAAGGTTCACGGCCTCGGGAGCGGACTGGTGGGCGACTTCATCGGCGACCTGGTGCATCACGGCGGCGATGACCAAGCCGTCTATGCCTTCGCGCGCGAGGAACTGGACTACTGGTCCGACCGCCTCGGCCGCACCATCGAGTCCGGCGAGTTCGGTGAGAACCTCACGCTCGAGGGATTGGACGTGGATGGCTCGCGGATCGGCGATCGCTGGACGGTGGGCGATGAGGTCGTCCTCGAGGTCACCGGCCCGCGCACGCCGTGCTCGACCTTCGCGGCAGCGATGGGGATCAAAGGCTGGGTCAAGACGTTCACCGAGCGCGGCCGCACCGGCGCCTACCTGGCGATCGTGGCGGGTGGAGTCGTCCGCAGCGGAGACGCCGTGGAACTCACCCACCGCGCCGCCCATGACATCACCGTGCCCATGACGTTCCGGGCGTTCATGGGCGACCTCGAGAGCGCTCGGGTCGTGCTCGACGCCGAGGTGCTCTCCGAGTCCGACCAGGCGCAGTTGGCCGGGATCGTGGCTCGTCGTAGTTCTAGCTGAGCACGAGCCCCGGATAGAGGGGGTGCTTGTCCAGCATTTCGGCCGAGGCGTCCTTGACCTTCTCGGCCACGCCGTCGCCGAGCGTGTAGGAGGCCTTGGACGCGCCGCCGGCCTTGGTGGTGCCGGGTTGTGTGTTCTCCAGCACGTGCACGATCAACTCGGCGGTCCGGTCGAACTCGTCGCTGCCGAATCCACGGGTGGTCAACGCGGGGGTTCCCAGACGGATCCCCGAGGTGTACCAGGCGCCGTTGGGGTCGGCCGGGATGGAGTTGCGGTTGGTGACCACGCCGGCGTCCAGCAGCGCGGACTCGGCTTGACGCCCGGTCAGCCCGAACGAGGTCACATCGAGGAGCACGATGTGGTTGTCCGTGCCGCCGGTGACCAGACGCGCGCCGCGGGTCAAGAACCCCTCGGCGAGCGACTTGGCGTTGTCGGCGACCTGCTGGGAGTAGGTCTGGAACGACTCCTGACGCGCCTCGGCGAGGGCCACGGCCTTGGCCGCCATCACGTGCGAGAGCGGCCCACCGAGCACCATCGGGCACCCGCGGTCGACCGACGGGGCGAACTCCTCGGTGGCGAGCACCATCCCTCCGCGCGGACCGCGCAGGGACTTGTGGGTCGTGGTGGTGACCACGTGGGCGTGCGGAATCGGGTCCTCGTCGCCGGTGAACACCTTGCCGGCCACCAAGCCCGCGAAGTGCGCCATGTCGACCATCAGCGTGGCGCCGACCTCGTCGGCGATCTCACGCATCTTGGCGAAGTTCACCCGTCGGGGATAGGCCGAGTAGCCCGCGACCAGGATGAGCGGCTTGAACTCGCGCGCCTTGGCAGCGACCGCGTCGTAGTCGAGGAGCCCGGTCTCCGGGTCCGTGCCGTACTGCTGCTGGTGGAACATCTTGCCGCTGATGTTGGGCCGGAAGCCGTGGGTCAGATGGCCACCCGCGTCCAGAGCCATGCCGAGCAGGCGTTGGTTGCCGAGTTCCTTGCGGAGTTCTTCCCACTGGGCATCGGTGAGTTCGTTGACGTTCTTGGCGGCCAACTTCTCCAACGCGGGTGATTCGACTCGGTGCGCCAGAATCGACCAGAACGCGACCAGGTTGGCGTCGATGCCTGAGTGCGGCTGAACGTAGGCGTACTCGGCGCCGAACAGTTCGCGGGCGTGCTCGGCCGCCACGGCCTCGACGGTGTCGACGTTCTGGCATCCCGCATAGAACCGGTGACCGACGGTGCCCTCCGCGTACTTGTCCGAGAGCCAGGTGCCCATCGTCAGCAGGACCGCGGGCGAGGCGTAGTTCTCGCTGGCGATCAGCTTGAGCGACGAGCGCTGGTCGGCGAGCTCCTTGCGGGTCGCATCGGCGATCCGAGGCTCAACCGAGGCGATGACCTCGAGGATGTCGGAGTACGAACTGGAGATCTTTGAGTTCAAGTCGGCCACGGGTCAAAGACTAGTGCGGGGGTCGCCGAGGGCGAACTGCGCAGGTCCGACGCGGGCTCGTGGGCCCGGTTGCGCCTGGGTCGGGCTCCAATGCGTCTCACATCACAGACATTCATCTCACATCACGAGATTTCAGTTTGTGGACTAGGCGTCCGAAGGGTGAGACTGCTTGACATGATCTCCGCTGCGACGCATGCGCACCTCGTGGTACGACGCCACGTGGACTTCGGGCGCATGGGCAGCATGTTGTGTCGTTCCTGGCTGATTCACCGCTGATCCACAGCCGCCCGGCTCAAGCCCCCGGCCGCCGACTCTCGTCCATCGACGCACGCGAGCGGTAGCCAGCCAGCGAAGGACCACCTTCTGTGACCGACCTGCGATTCTCCGCCAAGCGTGCTGAGCGCACCGAGATCCCCCGCACCAAGCGTGGCGAGGGTCAATGGGCGCTCGGCTACACCGAGCCCCTGAACAAGAACGAGCAGTCGAAGAAGGATGACGACGCACTCAACGTGCGCGACCGCATCCTGCACATCTACTCCAAACGCGGGTTTGCCTCGATCGACCCCGCCGACCTGCGCGGTCGCTTCCGCTGGATGGGCCTCTACACCCAACGCGCCCCCGGCTTCGACGGCGGCAAGACGGCCCTGCTCGAGGAAGAGGAGCTCGACGACGAGTTCTTCATGATGCGGGTCCGCTCCGACGGCGCGCTGCTCTCCTCGCAGGCGGTGCGTGCCCTGGGAGAGATCGGTCGTGACTATGCCCGCGACACCGCGGACGTGACCGACCGCGAGAACATTCAGTACCACTGGATCCGCATCGAGGACGTCCCTGCGATCTGGGACCGGCTCGAAGCCGCCGGCCTCGACACCATGGAGGCCTGCGGCGACTCCCCTCGTCCGTTCCTCGGCTCCCCGGTCGCCGGTGTCGCGCTGGAGGAGATCATCGACGGCACTTCGGCGCTGGCCGAGATCAAGCGACGCTTCATCGGCAACCCCGAGTTCTCGAACCTGCCGCGCAAGTTCAAGACCGCCCTGACCGGGCCTCCCAGTCACGACGTATCACCGGAGACCCACGATGTCGCGTTCGTCGGCACCGAGCACCCCGAGCACGGCCCCGGGTTCGATGTGTGGGTCGGCGGCGGTCTCTCCACGAACCCGATGCTGGCGCAGAAGATGGGCGTCTGGGTCCCCCTTGAAGACGTGCCGGACATCTGGGCCGGCGTCACCTCGATCTTCCGTGACTACGGCTACCGCCGGTTGCGTTCGCGCGCCCGTCTGAAGTTCCTGGTCGCCGATTGGGGCGTGGAGAAGTTCCGCGAGGTGCTGGAGAACGAGTACCTGGGCCGCAGCCTGGTCAGGTGTGACTCGCCGCCCTCGCCGGTCGGCCACCGCGACCACGTCGGCGTCCACCCGCAGAAGGACGGCAAGGTCTATGTCGGCCTCGCCCCGATCGTCGGTCGGGTCTCCGGAACGATGCTGATCGGCCTGGCCGACCTGATGGACCGCTACGCCGTCGCCGGGGCGCGGTTGACGCCGTACCAGAAGATCGTGCTGATCGGGGTGGATCCCTCGGTGCTCGACGACCTCCACACCGATCTCGATCGCCTGGGACTCACCGCTCGACCCAGCAACTGGCGACAGAACACGATGGCCTGCACCGGCATCGAGTTCTGCAAGCTCGCGATCGTCGAGACCAAGGGCCGCGCCCGTGATCTGGTGGCCGAACTCGAGCGACGATTCCCTGATCTCGATGTGCCGATCACCGTGAACGTCAACGGGTGCCCCAACGCCTGCGCCCGGACCCAGGTCGCAGACATCGGCCTCAAGGGCCAGTTGGTCATGCACGAGGGAGAACAAGTCGGCGGATTCCAGGTCCACCTCGGTGGTGCGACGGGCCTCGAGGCCAACTTCGGTCGCAAGCTGCGCGCCCACAAGGTCACCAGCGAGGGCCTCGATGACTACGTCACCGTCGTGGTGAGCAACTTCCTCACCGATCGCGCCGGCGACGAGTCCTTCGCGAGTTGGGTGGCGCGCGCAGACGAAGGACTCCTGCGCGGTGACCTGACCCTGGACGCGGCACTGCCATGACCGGCCGCGGCATTCCCTTCCACTGCCCCTACTGCGGCAGCGAGAACCTCTGGCCTCACGAGGCCGCCGAGGGTTCCGGTCACGGGGCTTGGGAGTGCCGTTCCTGCCTGCGCGCCTTCTCTTTGAAGATGCTGGGCATGATCCGCCCCGGCGTCTCGCGGGGGGAGTCCCCGTGAGCGCGACGACGACCACGGCCCGCAACTCTCGCGGCATCCGCACCGAGGGTCGCAATCCCGAGGAACTGCGTGACCTCGTCTCGCACTGGGGCGCCGAACTCGAGTTGGCTCCGGCCGCCGACATCATCGAATGGGCCGCGGCCACCTTCGGCGAACGGTTCTGCATCACCTCCTCGATGGGCGATGCGGTCCTGGCTCATCTGGCCGCGCAGGTGGTTCCCGGGATCGACGTGGTCTTCCTCGACACCGGCTATCACTTCGTGGAGACACTGGGCACCCGCGACGCCGTGGCCGGGACCATGCCGGTGAACCTGCTGACCATCACCCCGGCCCAGACCGTGGCGGAGCAGGACCACGAGCATGGTGTCGACCTCTACAAGACCGACCCGGACCTGTGCTGCAAGCTGCGAAAGGTCACGCCGCTGACCGAATCGCTGGCCAACTACGACGCGTGGGCGACCGGGTTGCGGCGCGCCGAGACGCACAACCGTGTCATCGCCCCCGTCATCGGCTGGGACGCCAAGAAGGGCAAGGTCAAGGTCTCTCCCCTGGCTCGGTGGACCGACGAGCAGGTGGAGCGATACATCCAGGACTTCGGCGTCCTGGTCAATCCGCTGGTCTACGACGGCTATCCCTCGATCGGCTGCGAACCCTGCACCCGCCGGGTCGCCCCGGGAGAAGACGTCCGCAGCGGGCGCTGGGCCGGAACCGGCAAGACCGAATGCGGAATCCACTCATGAGCACAACACGCAGCACACGAAAGGTGGTCACCCCATGACTGCTCCCGCCCTGGTGGCACTCGCCCACGGCAGCCGGGACCGACGCTCGGCCGCCACGATCAAGGCACTGGTGGCAGAGGTGCGCGCACTGCGCCCCGACCTGCGCGTCGAGTCGGCCTTCCTCGAGTTCTCCAAGCCGTCGTTCAGCACCGTGGTCGACCGGTTGGTGAAGAAGGGGCACGAGGAGATCGTGGTCGTCCCACTGCTCCTCACCGAGGCGCACCACGCCAAGGTCGATGTCCCGAGCGCTGTGGCCGCCGCGAGCGCCGCGCACCCCGAGGTTCAGTTTCGGGCGACCTCGATCCTGGGACTGGAGCCGTGCTTCCTCGAGGTGCTCGACGTCCGACTGCGTGAGGCGCTGCGCAATGTGCGGGCCCGCGAACTCGACGCCCTCGTGCTCGCCGCGGCCGGCACCAGCGACCCGCTCGCCAACCAGGCGGTGGCTCGACTGGCGCGACTGTGGGGCACCCACCACAAACTCCCGGTGACCGCGGCCTACGCGTCCAGCACCCCGCCGGCGACCGGCGAGGCCGTGCGCGCCTTCCGCGCCGAAGGGCGGCGCCACATCGCGGTGGCCTCGCTGTTCTTGGCGCCCGGCTTCTTGCCCGACCGCGCCAAGGAACTGGCGCTCGAGGCCGGGGCGGTCGCGGTCTCCGACCCACTCGGGGCTCACCCCGAACTGGCGCGGACGATCCTGGCCCGCTACGCCGTCGGCGCGGTCGAACTGGTCCCGGTCTGACCGACGCCGGGCTCAGCCCACCAACTGCTCGAGCAGACGCTCGAGTTGTCGACCGGGATCCGAGGTCAGGCCACCGTGCACCGGACCGGGCTGGAGCACGGTGCTGCGAGGAGCCTTGAGGAAGCCGAAACGCTGACTGATCGGCGCCCCGGCCGCCGCTCCCCCACGCTCGTCTCCAGCACAGACTCCAGCAACGAATTCGAGGGCGTCACAGACGTGATCGACCTCGAGGCGGGGGTCGAGTGCCTGGAGTCGTGAGGCATCGACATGCCACGCCGCCTGGAGGAAATCGCTGGCCTGACAGTGCAGGACCACGCCCACGTTCAGGAACTCCTCGCGATCCACGCGCGGCACACATCGGATCACGATGTACTCGTAGGGGTACATCTCGGCCGTCATGACACACCCTGGGGCAACCACTGACGAGCCTCGAGTCGGGCCTGGAGGAACTCGACGTACGCCGCGCGCAGCGCCTCAGGTGAGGTGGCTCCGGGCACCCCCTCCAACCACTCGTCGGGGACCTGGTCCAGCACGTCGGTGAGAACCTCGGTGTTCAACAGCTCACGCACCTCGGCGTCGACCCGGTCGAGGTCGCGTGCGTGATCCACGAATACGTGGCCCTCTGCCGACCAGGGCTGAGCGGCGAACCGGGCGGGATCGCTCACACCGGCCGACCAACCGTGGTGGAAGTAGAGGCACGCACCGTGGTCGATGACCCACAGATCGCCGTGCCAGACCAGCAGGTTGGGGTTGCGCCAGGTCCGGTCGACGTTGGCGGTGAAGGCATCGAGCCACAAGACCCGCGCCGTGTCGGCACCTTCGGGAGGCTCGCCGTCGAAGCCGAAGGCCCCGGGGAGGAAGTCGGTGCCCAAGTTGAGCCCGGGGCTGGCGTTGAGGAGATCCTGCACCTCCTCGTCGGCTTCGTAGCGGGCGATCTGGGGGTCCAGGTCGAGCGCCACGGTGCGAGGCGTCCGCAATCCGATGCGCTCGGCCAGACCGGCCACGATGACCTCGGCGACCAACACCCGCACCCCTTGGCCGGCACCCCGGAACTTGCACACGTAGGTGCCGAGGTCGTCGGCCTCGACGATGCCGGGCAGGCTGCCGCCCTCACGCAGTGGCGTCACGTAGCGAGTGACGCTCGCGGTCTCGATCATCGACACCTCACCCCTGCGACTTCTCGTTCAGCAGGCGCGCCTTCTGCTCCGCCACGTCGAAGTCGGCCACCGGCCACTGCGGGTCGAGCCCCGTCAGTGCTTCGTGCAGCAGGCTCCCCACCGCCAGGTTGCGATACCACTTGCGGTCGGCGGGGATCACGTGCCACGGCGCGACGTCGGTGTTGGTGCGTTCGAGCGCGATCTCGTAGGCCTCGGTGTAGCGCGGCCACAACGCCCGCTCATCGATGTCGCCGGGGTTGAACTTCCAGTGCTTCTCCGGGTTGTCGAGTCGCGCCAGCAGTCGTTCGTGCTGCTCGCGCTCCGAGAGGTGCAACATGCACTTGATGATCGTGGTGCCCTCGTCGACCACGCGCTTCTCGAACTCGTTGATCGCGCCGTATCGACGCTCGATCTCCTCGGCCGAGGCAAGTTCACGCACGCGAACGATGAGCACGTCCTCGTAGTGCGACCGGTCGAAGACACCGATGTAGCCCGGTTCGGGCAACGCCTTCTCGATGCGCCACAAGAAGTCGTGGGACAACTCCTCCTCGGTCGGTGCCTTGAACGAGGTGATGCGCAGGCCCTGGGGGTCGACCAGGCCGACGGTGTGGCGTAGCGTCCCGCCCTTTCCCGAGGTGTCCATGCCCTGCAGCACCAGGAGAACCCGCCGGTGCCCCTCGCCCATCTTGCTCTCGGCCCACAGTCGCTCCTGGAGGTCACTGAGGTCGGACTCGAGCGCCGCCAACCTGGACTCGCCCTCGGCCTTGTCGCCGGCGAACCCGGGGGTGTTGTCGGTGGGCAGGGAAGCAAGGTCGACCGGACCCGGAGGCAACCGGAGGTCCGCGGCGCTGATGGAGGGCGTCATGCCCCCATCATGGTGCGTCGAGGTCCACGGGTTCACGTCCGGCGCGGGCCAACTCCTCACGGACCACGCTGAAACACAGCCCCGGCGGGTACCCCTTGCGAGCGAGCATCCCGGCCAGTCGACGGGTGGCGACCTGGTCATCGAGGCGTTGCATGGAACGCATCTTGCGGCGCACCAGGTCGTGAGCTGCCTGCACCTCGGCGGCCGGGTCGATCTCGTCGAGTGCCTCGCGGGCGACCTCGTCCTCGACGCCCTTGCGCCGCAGTTCCTGGGCCAGCACGCGTCGCGAGAGACCCTTGGTCTCCTGGCGTTGGGTGACCCAGGCCCGGGCGAAGGCAGCGTCGTCGATCAGCCCGACCGCCTCGAACCGATCCAGCAAGGCGGTCGCCACCGGCTCCGGAACCCCGCGGGAAGCCAGCTTGTCGCTGAGTTCATGGCGGCTGCGAGCCCGACCGGTCAGCTGGTCCAGCAGGATGCGCCGGCCCACCGACTCCGGGTCGGCCTCTGGGCCCAGAGCCGCCTCGTCGACCGGCTCAGAAGGCATCGACGCCGACCGGGTCGGGCGCCGGGTCTGCCTCGGCGTCGAGGGTCGGGCCGACTCCGAGCTTCTCCAGAATGCGCTTCTCCAACTCGTCGGCCAGATCCGGGTTGTCCTTGAGGAACTGCCGGGAGTTCTCCTTGCCCTGGCCGAGTTGGTCGCCCTCGTAGGTGTACCAAGCCCCCGCCTTGCGGACCAGGCCCGCCTCGACACCGACGTCGATCAGGCCGCCTTCACGGCTGATGCCCTGGCCGTACATGATGTCGAACTCGGCCTGCTTGAACGGCGAGGCCACCTTGTTCTTGACCACCTTGACGCGGGTGCGGTTGCCGACCATGTCGGTGCCGTCCTTGAGTGTCTCGATCCGGCGAACATCAAGGCGCACCGAGGAGTAGAACTTCAGCGCCCGACCGCCGGTCGTGGTCTCGGGCGAGCCGAACATGACGCCGATCTTTTCGCGCAGTTGGTTGATGAAGATCGCCGTGGTGCCCGAGTTATTGAGGGCGCCGGTGATCTTGCGCAGGGCCTGGCTCATGAGTCGGGCTTGGAGCCCGACGTGGCTGTCGCCCATCTCGCCCTCGATCTCGGCGCGGGGCACCAGCGCCGCAACCGAGTCGATGACCACCAGGTCGAGCGCGCCGGAGCGGATCAACATGTCCATGATCTCCAGCGCCTGCTCACCGGAGTCGGGCTGGGAGACCAGCAGCGCATCGGTGTCGACCCCGAGGGCCCGGGCGTAGTCGGGGTCGAGCGCGTGCTCGGCGTCGATGAAGGCCACGATCCCGCCGGCCTTCTGCGCGTTGGCGACCGCATGCAGCGCCACCGTGGTCTTGCCGGAGGACTCCGGACCGTAGATCTCGACCACACGGCCACGCGGCAGTCCGCCGATGCCGAGGGCGACGTCGAGGGCGATCGAGCCGGTGGGGATCACCTCGAGCGGCGCGCGGACCTCGTCACCGAGGCGCATCACCGACCCCTTGCCGAACTGCTTCTCAATGTTGGCGAGCGCGGCGTCGAGGGCCTTGTCGCGGTCTGCTGCAGCCATGTCTGTGGTGCCTTCCTAGTCGTGTCGGGGCGGTGCACCTTCGACGCTAGAGAGCACCACCGACAACGACCCGCATCACGCGGCTGGCTGTGGAGAGCCCACTGGGCGTCGCACCTGTGTGCCCAAACCTAGACCGAACATCTGTTCGACTGACAGCGACACGCCGAAGACCCGGCCGAACGTGGTCCGCCCTGGACGCTAGGTCGGCAGGCGCACCAGGAACCGGCATCCGGCCGGGCCGGCCAGCGCCGCCCCATCGGGCCCGAGGGCACCCACGTTCTCGACCTGCACCACGCCCTGGTGTGCCTCCACGATTCCCTTGACGATGGCCAAGCCCAAGCCAGCACCGCCCAAGCCCGCAGCACCCAGGCCAGCCCCACCTGGGCCAGCGCCACCCGGGCCGGAGGCCTCCACGGCCAGGTCCGCCGTCGGCGTCCGAGCCGACTCCCCCCGCCAGGCCACGTCGAAGACCCGCGCGATGTCGTGATCGGCGATGCCGCCACATTGGTCGGTCACGCTCAACTCGATGCCCTCGGGCACCGCGCGACCACGGATCTCCACCGAGCCGTCGGCGGGAGTGTGCCGGATGGCGTTGATGATCAGGTTGGTCATCACCCGCGAGAGGCCCACGGCGTCGGCGGTGACCTGGATGCCCTCCTCGACATGGCCCCCGAGGCGCACCGAGCGCGCCCGCGCCATCGGATCTGCCCCGGCGATGGCCTCGCTGACCACATCGCGCAGGACCACTGTCTCGGGCGTCATCCTCAGCACTCCGGCGTGGATGCGCGAGAGTTCGAAGAGGTCATCGACCATCCGCACCATGCGGTCGACCTCGGCCCGGATCTGGCGGTGATAACGGGCAGGGTCGGTGACCATGCCGTCCTCGAGGGCCTCGGTCATCGCTCGCATGCCGGCCAGTGGAGTCCGCAGATCGTGGGAGACCCACGAGACCAACTCTCGTCGCGAGTCCTCCAGTCGTTGCTCGCGAATGCGCGACTCCTCCAGTCGCTCACTGGTGCGCTGGAGTTCGGCCGAGACACGCTGGAGTTCGCTCGGGCCACGGACGGTGCCGACGTAGGAACCACTGCTGTCGAGTCGGCGAGCGTCGAGACGCAATGCCTCGGACCACCGCGAGATCGCCAGCCCGACGGCCGTGGCCACCACGAGCGCGACCACGCCGGCCGCCGCCATGACCAGGCTGATGACACCGCGGTCATGAGCCGAGATGAACATCAACCGCGCGACGGCGATGGTTCCGGCGAGCACGGACCCGATGGCGACGGCCACCACCAGGGTCAGTTGCCACAAGATGGCGCGCTGTCGGATGGTCCAGGCCAGGAAGAGGCCCACGACTCCCACGGCTGCGGCGCACCCGAGTGCAACGGTGAGGATCTGGAGCTGTTCGTTCACGGGCTCGCCTCCCAGCGGTAGCCGACTCCCCACACCGTCTGCAGCCGCACCGGGTGGGTGGGGTCCTCCTCGATCTTCTCGCGCAGCCTCCGAACGTGGACGGTGACCGTTGAGTGATCACCGAAGGACCAGCCCCACACCTGCTCGAGCAGTTCATCGCGCGAGAAGGCGCGACCCGGGTGAGCGATGAGGAACCGCAGCAGATCGAACTCGCGGCCCGTCAGGGCCAGCGGTTCACCGGCGCGGAAGGCGGTATGTGCGGCCTCGTCGACGAGCAGGTCGCCGTCCTCGAGTCGCTGGGTGGTGGCGGGGACCGTGGATCGTCGCAGCACCGAGTCGACCCGAAGCGCCAACTCACGCGGACTGAACGGCTTGGTGACGTAGTCATCGGCGCCGATCTCGAGGCCGACGACGCGATCAGCTTCGTCACCCAGCGCGGTGAGCATGATGATGGGTATGTCCCCGCCCAGCCGCATCCGCCGACACACCTCGATGCCGTCGATGCCCGGCAGCATCAGGTCGAGGACGACCAGATCGGGGTGTTCTCCGCGGTGCAGCACGAGCGCCTCCTCGCCGTCGCCGGCCTCGATCACCTCGTGATCGGCTGCGCGCAGGTAGCTCACCACGACCTCGCGGACCGTGGGGTCGTCATCGACGACCAGGACTCGTGCCACGCTCACCTCCGCCGTGCACGTATGAACGACGCGGCCAGGACCGCCACCAAGGTCAAGGCTGCCACGAGCACCCAGGCCGCGGTGTAGTCGCGTGGGAGCAACGTCGGGTTGTCGGCGCGTTCGCCGAAGCGACCCAGCACGGGGAGCGCGACCAACGTCAGGGTGCCGAGAACCACGAAGCCGACCGCGACCGGTGCCCTGGCCACCTCGGGGACCACCCGGAACGCGACGGCTGCCAGGGCAAGCACCGCGACGGCCAGCACACCGTCGTGGAGCGCGACGCCGGCCGCCAGCCACATGAGGACCTCGAGGTGTTCACGACCGCGGCTGAGGAAGAGGAAGGCGCCGTAGCCGCCAATGACGACACCCGTGGCGCCCAACCCGATGCGTGTGCGAGTCATAGGGCGACCTCGAGCCGAGCGAGCCATTTGGTTTGCAGGACGCCCGGGCGGTTGGGGGCGATCAGTCGAGCGGGCTCACCGTGGTCGCGGTTCAGAGCCTGGCCGTTGAGAGCCAAGGCCACCAGCGTGCGCTCGTCGTCGGCGAAGTTGCCCTGGAGGATCGTGCGCCGGAAGGGTCCAGATGGTTGGAGGGAGGTGACCTCGACCTCGGCACCGGCGGGGGCCTCGACCAGGTCCAAGAGGTCACGGACCCGCACCCCTGTCCACTGCGCGCCGGCGCTCCAGCCCTCGACGCACGCGATCGGCAGGCTCTCGGTGCGCTGGGTCATGGCCACCAGGTCCTCGCGGGTCAAGGACACGCGCTGGTCGCCGCGCACGATCTCGAGTCGGTAGTCGGCACCCACCATCTCGTCGGTGATCCGGGCCGCGGCCGCGGTCTTGTTCACGGGCAGGCCTTGGGGCCCCTCCCCGTCGCGGACAGCGAAGAGCGACACCTTGCGCAGCAGCGGCACCGTTCCTCCGGCCACGGCAAGCGCGGCGACTCCGGCGGCCAACCAGGTGGTGCGCAAGAGACCACGGCGCGAGAGCGCCCCCGGAGCGACGGCGGTCGGCCGATCGTTGTCCGAGGCCTCGACGTCGGCGCCCAGTGCCGACCTGATCATCGGGAGTTTCACCGCGACATGGACGACCAGCGACCCGATGGCCACCCACGCCAAGGCGTAGTGGGAACTGCGGAACGAGAAACCCCAGGGGTACCACTGCGCGGCGTTCATCAACCCGGTGGCGAGTTGGAAGATCGCCGCGGCCACGAGGACCGCGATCGAGGCCCGCTCGAGCCCATCCAGGACGAGCCTGCGGACCTCGCGCGGGGGCCGCCGGAACAGCAGTGGATAGACCGACCACAACTTCACCAGTAGCAGCGGCACGGCGGCGGTACCGGCGACCACGTGAATCCCTTGCGTGAGGCGGTATCCCCACGACGGACTGGTCGGGAACGGGATGGGCTGGGTGGGGTTCTGGGCGTAGTGGCTGATCAGACCGGTGAGGAAGCACAGTCCGAAACTGATGCCGAGCCACAGTCCCACGCGTGAGGTGACCGACGGACTGCGCAGCCGGGAGGGGAAGTCCGCCTCGGTGGGCGGGGCGAGTCTGAGGCCACTCATGCGGCGACCTCCACGACCGCGACGAAGCGGCACCCGATCGGGTGGATGGCTCGGGTGACCAGGCCCGCCTGTCTCGTGAGGGATTCGATCTGGTCGACTCCGACGACCGTCCAGTCGAAGGTGCGGGTGACCAGGTCGCCCGCATGCAGGCTCGCGGGCCCGGTGGTCATCGCCGTTCCGGGGGGCGCCACCTCCACCACCGCGTGACCCCGCGGGTCCAGGAGGCGGCGCACCCGATCGAGCAGCGCGACGGGGTTGCCGCCGATGCCGACGTTCCCGTCCGCGAGCAGCGCCGTGTGCCAGCGCCCCTCTCCGGGCAGCGGACCGAAGACATCCCGCCGCAGGGCAGCGACACCTCGCTGGAGGGTGTGCGCGACGGCCTCCCCGGTCACGTCCACTCCCAATGCGAGGTGACCGTGGCGGGTCAACGCCTCGGTGAGTCGACCGGGCCCGCAGCCGAGATCGATGGTGGGGCCCTCGCACAGCGCGATGATCGCGAGGTCGTCCAGATCGGCGGCGTGAGTCCAGTCCTCGAGGCTCAGTCGCGTCTCCACCATGTCGGCACTCATCGCGCTCGCACCTGCCAGGCACGCGCGAAGCGCGTCGCGGGACAGTGACCCGCGACCACCGCCGCATCGGTTGCGGTGTCGACATCTCGCATCGGCTGGGCGCTGGCCACGCGCACGCCGTGCGCCCGCAGCGCGCGCCGCGTGTCGTCGTAGGTCGTGGCGGTCGACATCGCGACCGCGCGCAACACTCGGGCCGGCTCGGGTGAGGTCAGCGCGAGGACCCACCACCCGCCGTCGTCGGCCGGACCCAGCACGGCGTCGGCGTCGGCGAGACCGGCGGCGACGCCGCGAAGGTCCTCGGCGCGGACCTGGGGGGTGTCCATGCCGACCTGCACCACCGGCGAGCCCTGGGGGATGTCGGTGTGGGCGTGCACAAGACGCGCGGCGAAGTCGTCGCCGCGTTGGTCGAAGACCTTCCAACCCTCGAGCGCGACAGCGAGTTCGTTCGAACGCTCCGCCCTGGACAGGTCACCTGCCAGGGCCAGGAAGCACGACTCCGCACCGAACGCCGTCTGGCAGGCGGCCATCGTGTCGAGCAGAGCCGCCGCGGCGAGGTCTGCTGCCGCGGCCATGCCGATCTCGGCGCCGAGCCTGGTCTTGACCTCGCCGATCACCGGGGCCTTGGCCACGATCAGGGCGCGCGCGCTCACGCGAGGACTCGCCAGAAGTCGCGGGCCGCGCGGGCCGTGCCTCGGACCGATCCAGAGACCTTGGAGCGGGTGCCCGCGGCGCGGGGGTGGTAGCTCACGTCGTGTTCGACCACCCGCCAACTCGCGGCCGTCGCCTTCTGCAGGAGTTCGACGGGATAGCCGAACCGGCGATCCTGCACGTCCAGGTCGAGCAGAGCCTCGCGGCGACACACACGCATCGGCGCGATGTCGTGGGCCGCCATGTCGATGCGTCGACGCAGCCACCAGACCACGAGGTTGTTGCCCAAGCGGGCGTGCCACGGCCACACGTCACGCCGGACCGGCCGCCGCCGGCCCAGAGCGAGGTCGGCCCGCCCCGAGCGCACCTCATCGAGCAGCGGAAGGACCTCGCGAGCATCGAAGGACCCGTCGCCGTCCATGAACGCGACGTATTCGGAGGTGGCGGCGAGCAGTCCGGCGTGCACGGCCGCGCCGTAGCCGGGCCGAGCCTCGGCGACCACCGTGGCACCGAGCGCACGAGCCACAGCAGCGGTGCCGTCGACCGAGCCGTTGTCGACGACGATCACCGAGAGACCGGCCGGGACGCTGGGAAGCAGGGCCTCGAGCGCGGCGGCCTCGTCGCGACATGGCAACACCAGATCGCAGTCGAGGCCCATGACGGGAACGGTAGCCACGCGCGGGCCGATTCGGGCCCGTGAATCCCTTACGAACTCATGACAACGGCCCGTGCACGCCCGATCTCACCTCCGCTCGTCGGTCGCCGACCTAGGGTCAGGGCATGGCTAGCGGGCGGTGGGCGGTTCGCGCTCCGTGGATCGGACTCGGCGCAGCGGGGGTGCTGATGCTGCTCGCGTTCGGCCTTCCGCACCTGTTGGACTGGCAGGTCTTTGCTCGGGCTCCGCGCAGCAGCCACGCGGGAGGCGCGCCCCCACTGCACGGCTACTGGCAACCCACCCTCTTCGGCCCGGGCACGATCCCGGCGCTGGCGCTGGCGCTCCTGGGCTGGCGCTACGCAGCGGAATGGGCACAGCGGCTGTCCTGGCGACGCCTGCTCGCCCTGTCCTACATCGGCTCTCTCGGGTGGCTGCTCTCGCTGGCCCTCGTCGACGGCAGTCGCGGGATCTCGCGGGCGCTCGGCAACCCCTATGAGTACCTCCGGTCAGCGCGCGCCGTCGACGACGTGGCGGGACTGCTCGGCACCTACGTCAGCCGGATCCCGATCGACTCGGTCGATGCGTGGCCGACTCACGTGGCCGGGCACCCGCCCGGTGCGTTGTTGTTCTTCGTGGGGCTCGACAGGGTGGGACTGGGCGGCGATTTCGCGGCCGGGATGGTGGTCACGCTGATGGCGGCGTCGAGCGCCGCGGCGGTCCTGGTGACCCTGCGGGCCCTCGGCGCCGAGTCGGTCGCCCGAGTGGCGGCGCCGTTCCTCGTGCTGACGCCGGCCGCGGTCTTCATGGCGGTCTCGGCCGATGGGCTCATCGCAGCCGTGGTGGCGTGGGGCATCGCTGCCCTGGCCCTCGGCGCCTCGGCGCCGAGCCGAGGACGCCTGATCGGGTGGTCCGGCCTGGCGGGGGTGCTGCTGGGCAGCAGCGTGATGATGTCCTATGGGATGCCGCTGGTCGGGGTGCTGGCGGTGGCGGTCCTCGTCCTCGCCGGCAACTGGCGCCCCTTGCCAATCGCGGTGTTGACGGCATCGGCGGTGGTGCTGCTCTTCGCCGCCAACGGCTTCTCGTGGTGGGAGGCCTACCCGGTGCTGCGCGAGCGCTACTACGACGGCATCGCCGCGCAACGTCCGCTCGACTACTGGATCTGGGCCAACCTGGCCCTGCTCCTGGTCTCGGCAGGTCCACTGATCGCCGCTGGCCTCGCCGCTGCCGGCACCACGGTCTCGACCACCGCTCGCCACGAACAGCGTGTCGCCCTCGGCTTGGTCGCCGCCGGTGTCGCCATGGTCGTGCTCGCCGACCTCTCCGGCATGAGCAAGGCCGAGGTCGAACGGATCTGGCTCCCCTTCCTCCCCTGGCTGACCATCTCCTGCGCGCTGCTCCCCCAGCGTTGGCGCGCGCCGGGCCTCGCCCTCCAGGCAGGCACGGCCCTGGTGGTTCAACACCTGCTCTACACCGTGTGGTGACCACCGCTAGGCCCGCAGTGGGGCGGTCGCGAACGCCCGCAGTCCCTCGGCGGGCAACACCTGGGCGAGGAACCCGAGTTCGGTCCCGGCACGCTCGGGTGAGGCCACGATGTGCCGGACGTCGCCCAGGCGGTACTCGCCGGTCACCTCCGGCGCGATGGCGCGACCGGTGCCCGCCGCGACGAGTTCGGCCACCTGTCTGATGTCGATGGGGTGTCCGGAGGCGACGTTGTAGGCGGCGTAGGACTCCGGCGCCGCCTCCGCAACGGCATACAGCGCGGCGAGGTTGGCTCGCGCCACGTCGTCGACGTGCACGAAGTCGCGCATCTGTCCGCCGTCCTCGAAGACCCGGGGCGCTTCGCCACGCTCCAATGAGGACCTGAACATCGCGGCCACGCCGCTGTAGGGAGTGTCTCGAGGCATGCCTGGGCCGTAGACGTTGTGGTAGCGCAACGCGACGGCCGCGGCACCTGCCTGCCGCACCCACGCGGCCGTGTAGTGCTCCTGAGCCAGTTTGCTGGCCGCATAGGAACTGCGCGGGTCGAGCCTGGCTGACTCATCGACCAGCGCCCACGACAACGCCGAACCGCACTCGGGACAGTGGTTCTCGAAGTCGCCGGCCTCGAGCGCACCTGTGGCGCGCGCAGGCGGCACCTGGTCGCCATGGTCGGGGCAGACATAGCGGCCCTCGCCATAGACCACCATCGAGGAGGCCAGCACCATGCGCTCGACGCCGGCCCGGTGCATCGCCGCCAGGAGAGCGGCGGTTCCCAGGTCGTTGTGGGCCGCGTAGGCCGGAAGGTCGGCCACGCTGACACCCGCGCCCACCACCGCAGCCTGGTGACACACGGCGTCCACACCCGTGAGCAGGTGCGTCCAGGAGTCGGCGTCCCGCACGTCGAGTTGGTGCGTGCCGACAGGGGCGGCAGCCGAACCGTGGGCCTGGTCGAGCATGAGGTCGACCCGAACCACGTCTTCACCGGCCGCGTCCAGGGCGCGCCCGATGGCGCCGCCGATGAACCCGGCCGAGCCGGTGAGAAGGACTCGCACCCGACCTCAGCGCTCGGGGATCAGGCAGTGGTAGTAGAAGGTCGAGGACCCGGTGTCGGTGATCGGGTTGCCCGACGCGTCACGCGCCGAGGGGCGTGGCCCGCTGCCTTCGTCGAAGACGTCGGAGACCCACTCGTACTGGCCCACGTCGCCGTTGGCCCACTGGAAGTCATCGAGGCCATAGAGGTAGCCGAGGTCCGAGTAGGACGGCAGCCGACCATCGCGGGCTGCGCAGGCGTCCTGAGCCGTTTCGAAACTCACCTTGGCGGCCACGACCTGGACCGCGCACTGCCCGAACGCCGTCGCCTCACCATCGGCACAGCGCGGCGCCGAGAGCTTGTTGGGCGGGATCGAGCGGTTCTTGATGTCTTGTCCACGGATGGTGCCGTTCTTGATGTCCGTGGTCGTGAGGGTGTTGTTCTTGATGTCCTTGGTGGTCACGCTGTTGTTCTTGATCTGCGCGGAACCGATCTGGCCACCGGCGACCGCGCCACCGGTGAATGCGACCAGCAGTGCGGCCACCGCGACCAGGAATGACGGCGTAGGGCGGAGTTTCATGGGCCTGAGACTAGAGCTTGGCTCGCGGTGCACGACAGGTCTGGCGCCGCGCGTCAGAAGTTCGTGGAACTTCTTTGCGCACCTAGCCCGGCACGTCGTAGGTGAGGTCGATGCCGTCGGCCCAGGACGAGCACGCGCACCCGGTCGGGTCCGGCACCCCGGCGATGGTCTCGGTGAGCAGTCCGGTGAGGCGTTCGAGGTTGTTGCGGAACAACGCGAAGACCTCTTCCTGGCTGACCCCCTCGCCGCTGGCCGCACCAGCGTCCATGTCGGTGACCAGCGCGATGGAGGCGTAACACATCCGCATCTCGCGAGCGAGCGCCGCTTCTGGCATGGCGGTCATGTTGATCAGGTTCCAGCCCTGCTCGGCATAGTGCCGCGACTCGGCGCGGGTCGAGAAC